>NZ_BAABIA010000014.1 GCF_039542385.1 Prosthecobacter algae
CCCACGCCCTGGCGGGCGCAGCTACACCCCGTAGCTGCCCGCGCCAGCGGGTGGGCCTCGCCGCAGCCGCAAAGCGTCTTGCCACCCCCGTAGCTGCCCGCGCCAGCGGGTGGCCCTCGCCGCAGCCGCGAAGCGTCCTGGACTGCGCCAGTCCTCTGGCGCTTTCGAAAGCTCACCCGCCCTCGCCCACCCCCTTACCACACATCTTGTTAATCCTGAAATCTTGTGAATCCTGTCCAAAAAGGCCCCCATTCCACCCCCGATCCCCCGTCCGCCCCAAACACCCCCAAACCACGGGACTTGGCAAGTCCCGCTCCTTGGGCTGGCCATCGCGACTCCAGAGCTTGTCGAAAGCTCACTCGCCTTCGCAGCCCCCAATCCCCACGCCCTGGCGGGCGCAGCTACACCTCCCTCCAGCCTAACCAAAAACACTCTCACGCCCCTCACACAAACAGCCGCGCGGGCTGGTACTCACGCACCGCCTCATACGCGTGGCCCAGCTCCAGCAGCCGCACCTCCGACCACGCGGGGCCGATGAAGGACAGGCCCACGGGCAGCCCCTCCGCCAGCCCCATGGGCACCGTCAGGTGCGGGTAGCCCGCCACGGCGGCCTGGGTGCTGAAGACGCGCACATTCGCATCCCCCAGTTCCAGGTCGATGCGCCCCGCCGGATCATTTGTCGGGCAGATCAGCGCATCCACCCCATGCTGCTTCAGCGCGGCGTCCAGCCCCTCTGGCCCGGCCAGCCGGGTGGCCAGCGCCCGCAGCTCCTCCGCCTTGGCCAAGTGCTCCGGCGTGTGGCGCGTTTCCGCCTCGATGAAGAACTCCTGGTTAAAATGCGCCATCTCCTGGTCGCGATACTCTTCGTTATACGCGATCAGCTCCGCCAGCGACTTCACCCGCCCGCCTCGGTCGGCGAGGTAGGCATTCAGGTCCTGGCGGAACTCCGTCAGCATGGCCACCCACGCAGCGGAGGAGGCCTCCCGATGCAGCGGGATTTCCACGTCCCGCACCAGCACCGCCCCGGCCTCCTCCAGCCGCCGCAGCGTGTGGTCAAAAAGCTGCCGCACCTCCCGGTGGCGACCGCTCAGCGAGGTCAGCACGCCCAGCCGCCGCCCCTTCAGCCCGTCCGGCCCCAGGGTAAAGCTGTAGTCCTTCGCCACCTGCGCCTGCGCCGTGGCCGCATCCCGCGCATCCGCCCCGGCCAGCACATTCAGCAGCAGCGCCGCATCCCGCACCGTCTGCGTCATCGGCCCCGCCGTATCCTGCCAATGGGTGACCGGGATGATGCCCGCGCGGCTGATGAGTCCCAGCGTGGGCTTCAGCCCCACGATGCCGCAGGCCGAGGCCGGGCTGACGATGGACCCATTCGTCTCCGTGCCCACCGCCGCCGCGCACAGCCCCGCCGCCACCGCTACGGCGGAGCCACTGCTGGATCCACTGGCCGTGTGCGCTAGGTCGTGCGGATTCAGCGTCAGCCCGCCACGCGCGCTCCAGCCGCTGGTGGAGCTGGGCGAGCGGATATTCGCCCACTCGCTGAGATTCGTTTTGCCTAAAAGGACCGCCCCGGCCTCGCGCAGCCGTTTCACCACCGTCGCATCCTGGGCCGGTTTTGGCGCGCCCAGCAGCGCCAGCGAGCCCGCCGTCGTTTCCATCGCATCGGCGGTTTCGATGTTGTCCTTGATCAGGATGGGGATGCCCCGCAGCGGCCCGGGCCCGCTAGGGCGGCGCACGTCCGGGTTCACCTCCAGGATGGATCGCAGCTCCGGCCCCGCACGGTCCAGCGCCTGGATCCGGCCCAGATAATAGTCCAGCACCCGATCCTCGCTCACCCGCCCCTCGCGCAGCCGGGTGGCCAGCTCCGCCATCGTCACGCCCTCCGTCGGCAGGATGTCCTCCTCGCGGCGGCAACCGGCCAGGACAGTGAGGGCAGAGCCGATGAATAAACGTCTTTTCATGATGGGGGATGGCCAGCTTGGCAAAAAAGCCCCCTGGGGGTCAAGCCCCGCCTTTGGGTCCGCTCAAAGCCCGCCGCTCACTTCAGCAAACCGATCTTGCAGCCCTGCGCCTCCGGCTGCGGCGTGGCCACCGGCCTGCCGGAAAGCACCGCCTCCAGGGCATCCCGCAGGTCCTTCGTGCTGGCAGCGCGCTGGCGCTTCGTGGGGGCCAGGTAGAGGTCATTGATGCGGCCTTTATACAGCACCGCGCCCGCCGGGGACAGCAGCACGGCCTCAGGCGTCACCGCCGCGCCCACCTGCCGGGCAAGCTTCTGCTCCTTGTCCACCAGCACCGTCGCCTTCACCGCCGACATATCCGCATGCTGCAGCGCCACCTCCACGGTGATCTCCGCATCCGAATGCACCAGCGCCACCGCCACGCGGTCCGCATACTCCGCCGCGATCGCATTGATCTCCGGCATGAAAGGCCGCGTGGTGGAGCAAAACGGCGACACAAAAAACACCAGCACCGCCTTCTTTTCCCTCGCCGCCAGCGGCGCGTGCATCTTCCCATCCGTCCCCTGCAACTCCAGCACCGGCTCAGCGGCAGGGAGACTGGAGGCAAAGGCGAGGCACAGCAAAAGGGGCAGGAGTTTCATAGGCAGAGAGGGTCAAGACGGGGCAAACCAGTCAAATGTGTCAAGGGAGGTCAAGCTGTCAAAAAAACCAGCCTCCACTTATTCCCCGCCCCCTCCTGTTAATCCTGTCCATCTTGTCAATCCTGTAAAAAACAGCCCCCTCCACACCCTCCCGCCCCCACCTCCATCTCGTCCCCCATATCCCTCCCCCTTCCTGTTAATCCTTCCCGCGACTGCGGGACTGTAATCCTGTCCAAAAACTCCCCCTTCCCCTCCTGCGGCCCCGTTTCCCCTTGTCCCCGCCCTTCCCCCCTTCCAAACCCGCCAGTTGACGCCCCCCCTCTCCTGCACTATGCACCTTTTATCCGGCGCGCTTCCTGCTGCGGCGGGTATTTGCAAATCCCACTCTCATACAACAATGGTCAAAATCGGCATCAATGGTTTCGGGCGCATCGGCCGCCTCGTGTTTCGCGCAATCTGTGATCAGGGCCTCCTGGGCAAGGAGATCGAAGTCGTCGCCGTCAACGACCTCGTGCCTGCAGACAACCTCGCCTACCTCGTGAAGTACGACTCCACACAGGGCAAGGCCAAGGAAGAAGTTTCCTCCAAAAAGAGCAGCCCCGAGCTGGCTGAAGACGACATCCTCGTGGTCGATGGCCATGAGATCAAGTGCCTCGCCGTGCGTGCAGGTCCTTCCGCCCTGCCTTGGAAAGAACTCGGCGTGGACATCGTCATCGAATCCACCGGCCTCTTCACCGAGCGCAGCAAAGCCCAGGGTCACATCGACGCCGGCGCCAAAAAAGTCATCATCTCTGCCCCAGGCAAGGAAGAAGACATCACCATCGTCATGGGCGTGAACCATGAGAAGTATGATGCCTCCAAGCACCACGTCATCTCCAATGCTTCCTGCACCACCAACTGCTTGGCCCCGGTCGTGCACGTGCTGCTGAAAGAAGGTTTCGGCGTCGCCGAAGGCCTGATGACCACCATCCACAGCTACACCGCCACCCAGAAGACCGTCGACGGCCCCAGCGCCAAGGATTGGAAAGGTGGCCGTTCCGCCGCCATCAACATCATCCCAAGCAGCACGGGCGCAGCCAAGGCCGTCGGCCTGGCCATCCCAGAAGTGAAGGGCAAGCTGACCGGCATGTCCTTCCGCGTGCCGACCCCAACCGTCTCCGTCGTGGACCTCACCGTTAAGACCGAGAAGGAAACCAGCTACGCCGAGATCTCCGCCGCCATGAAGAAGGCCAGCGAGACCTACCTCAAGGGCATCCTGGGCTGGACCAAGGACGAAGTGGTGAGCACCGACTTCATCCACGACCAGAGCAGCTCCGTCTTTGACGCCGGTTCCGGCATCGAGCTGAACAGCAAGTTCTTCAAGCTCGTGAGCTGGTACGACAATGAGTGGGGTTACTCCAACCGAGTCGTCGACCTCGTGAAATACATCGTGAGCAAAGGCCTGTAATCGCCAAGAAAACAGCACCCCTTTTCAAACCCTTCCACGGGCCGGCTCGCAAGAGTCCGGCCCGTTTTTTTTGGCGAGAGGACCATGGGCATTCAAACTCTGGATCGCCCTACCCCTCAGCTCCCGCCAGCCCTGCTGGTGTGTAGCCTTTAGGCGACTCCCTGACCTGCCGCACCCTCTCCAGATCGCCTAAAGGCTAAACACCAGCAGACCACTCAAACCACCCCACTCCTCGTAACCCCCTCAAAAATCCTGTTAATCCTGCCATCTTGTTAATCCTGTAAAAAACAGCATCCCCGCCACCCAGCGCCCCCACCACCATCTCGTCCCCCATATCCCTCCCCCTCCTGTCAATTCTGCAAATCCTGCAATCCTGTCCAAAAAACACCCCTTCCCCCCTCCCGTCCCTCCCCGTCCCTCCCCGTCCATCAACCATCCACTCTCATCCATCACCCCCTCATCCCATGAACTCCTCCCCACGCCCTAACAAACACCGCGACCAAAACGAACTCCGCAGCTTCCGCCTCGTCTGCCAGCCCCTCCTGCTGCCGCCTCCCATATCATAGTTTGTTAGTCCGCCCCCGTCGCGCGTCCGGTCAATCGCGCACCGACCATGTCCCAGTACCTCTCCCAGCTTCGCAGTCTCCCCCGGCCTTTTTGGATCCTTGCCGGGGCCACGTTTGTCAACCGGTTCGGCCTCTTCGTCTGGCCCTTCCTCACCATCTTCATCACGCGCAATGGCAATACGGCCACGCAGGCGGGCCTCGCCGTCGCCAGCTACTCCGCCGGGGCCATGGGGGCCGCCGCCCTCGGGGGCTGGCTGGCCGATAGGCTGGGGCGCAATGTCACCCTCGCCCTCTCCGCCTACGGCAGCGCCGCCTGCATGCTGGCCATGTCCCAGGCCACGGACTGGCGCGTGCTCGCCGTCATCGCCTTTGCCACCGGGCTCATGGGCGAGGCCGGGCACCCTGCGGGCAATGCCCTCATCCAGGACCTCGTCCCGCCGCACCAGCGCGTGCTCGCCTTCGCCGTGAACCGCTTTGCCGTGAACCTAGGCTGGTCCTTCGGCCCCGCCGTCGCCGGACTGCTGGCGGAGGGATCCTTCTTCTGGCTCTTCGTCGTGGATGCCAGCACCTCCGCCCTCTTCGGCCTCATCGCCTGGACCTGCCTGCCGCGTGGCAACCGCACCCACGCCCACCTCGCCGGCTGGGGCCCCGCGCTCGCCTCCATCCGGAAAAACCGGCCCTTCCTCGCCCTCTTCGCCGCCTGCCTCTGCGTCGCCTGGATCTTCCGCCAGACCTCCACCAGCTTCCCCCTGCACTTTGAGCGCAGCGGCCTGCCCATGTCCTGGTGCGGTCTCGTGCTGGCCATGAATGGCGTCATGATCTGCGTGCTGGAGATCCCCCTCGCCGCCGCCACCCGGCCCTGGCCCGTGCGCATGATGCTCGCGCTCGGCTACCTCCTCATGGCCGGCAGCTTCCTCATCCTCACCATCGGCGGCAGCCTGGCCATCTTCATCTTCACCATGGTCGTCTTCACCGTCGGGGAAATGTTCGCCTTCTCCCGCCAGCAGGCCTATGCCGCCAGCCTGGCCCCGGATGACATGCGCGGCCGTTACTCCGGCTTCCTCAGCTTCGCCTGGTCCATCGGCGGCATCATCACCTCCGTCGCTTCCCTGCACCTGTATGAGACCGCCCCCGCCCTGCTCTGGTCCGTCACCGCCGCCCTCGGCCTCCTCGCCTCCCTCCTCATTTTAAGGGTGGGGCGGTGAGGGGGATCAGAGACACCCGGCCTCAAAAAGTAGCCCGCTCATAGTAGCCCGCTCAGTCCCTGAGCGGTAAGCAGCCGCGAAGCCCCCAAGCCCTCCTTTCCAGCCTCACCACTCCGATGGAACCCCATGCATCCATCTTCATTCACGCGGCAGTCCATCACCCTTCGCAACGGCTGTCCGCACAGGGACTGTGCGGGCTACTTTTTCACCCCCGCTCATAGTAGCCCGCTCAGTCCCTGAGCGGTAAGCAGCCGCGAAGCCCCCAAGCCCTCCTTTCCAGCCTCACCACTCCGATGGAACCCCATGCATCCATCTTCATTCACGCGGCAGTCCATCACCCTTCGCAACGGCTGTCCGCACAGGGACTGTGCGGGCTACTTTTTCACCCCCGCTCATAGTAGCCCGCTCAGTCCCTGAGCGGTAAGCAGCCGCGAAGCCCCCAAGCCCTCCTTTCCAGCCTCACCACTCCGATGGAACCCCGTGCATCCATCTTCATTCACGCGGCAGTCCATCACCCTTCGCAACGGCTGTCCGCACAGGGACTGTGCGGGCTACTTTTTCACCCCCGCTCATGGTAGCCCGCTCAGTCCCTGAGCGGTAAGCAGCCGCGAAGCCCCCAAGCCCTCCTTTCCAGCCTCACCGCTCCGATGGAACCCTGTGCATCCATCTTCATTCACGCGGCAGTCCATCACCCTTCCCATTCATTCCACCCTTCCCGTGCCGACAGAGCTTGAGAATGAATCTGCACTCTGCAGGCTCCAACACCGCCCCCCCAAAGACTTGGCTATTCGCACAATGAAAGCGGGTTAGGGACTCGCTAAATGAGGTTGGGGCGCTGACTGAATTGGCGATTGATGGGGGCTTTGAGGTTGCTTTCTGCACAGGGACTGTGCAGGCTACTTTGCGGCCCCTCAAGTTTATTGCCATTTGTGGCAGCTTGGCTAAGTCGCACCTGTCTCATGGCCTTTCAGTTCTTCAATCCGGCTTCCAGACTTTCCGTTTCACATGGAAACCTTCCTCATTGGGGCCAGGAAGGTGCAACTTATTTCATCACCTGGCGAATGGCAGATTCCGTCCCATCCACCATTTGGAAACGCTGGTGTGTGGAACGCGATGACTGGTTGGTCCGGCATAACATCGACATCCAATCTTCAACATGGCGAACTCAGATAGAAGATCTGCCGGAGACCAGTCGTAGAGACTTCAAACGCTTCACCCGCAGCATCGAAAAGGAGCTAGATGCAGGCCATGGTAGCTGTCTTTTACGCCAGCAAGAAATGGCGAAGATTGTAGCTGAAGCCCTGCATTTTTTCGATACTTCCCGTTATATTCTGGGAGATTTTGTCATTATGCCTAACCATGTGCATGTCCTTGTAGGTGGCATGGGCAGAGATACCATGCTGAAGCAGGTCGAATCATGGAAAAGATGGACCGCCGCGCAGATCAACAAAAGCCTGGGGAGAACAGGAAGGTTTTGGCAGGTCGAAAGCTTTGACCATCTGGTTCGGAGTGAACTCTCATTTCAAAAATTGCGGCAGTACATTGCGGCTAATCCTGGGTCAGCCAGGTTAAAGCCGGGTGAGTATCTGCTATGGCAAAGAGAGCCTGCGTCACCCAATGAGGCCCAAAAGTAGCCCGCTCAGTCCCTGTGCGGATAGCAATCTCGCAGCCCCAAGTTACCCCCATTTTCAAGACCTTCACGCTCTATTGCAGGCAGCAGCCGAGTGTAGTGACGCATCCATCTTCACTCACGCGACTGTCTGTGACGATTCGGCACGGCTACCCGCACAGAGACTGTGCGGGCTACTCCGGCATCCCCCCTTTCCGTCCCATCCAGGTGCATTCCGGTCACATTCCCGTGTGCATCCGTTGCTAGGCACCTACCATAGGCCACGTACACCTTCCCTCACATGACCCTGGGCCTTTTCATCCCCTGCTACATCGACCAGCTTTACCCTCAGGTCGGCCAGGCCACGTACACGCTGCTCACCCGTCTCGGTCATCAGGTGGAGGTGCCGGAAAAACCCGCCTGCTGCGGCCAGCCCATGTCAAACTCCGGCTTCGCCAAAGCCGGCGCGGGCTGCCTCACCGACTTCGCCCGCGAATACGCCCGCTTTGACCACATCGTCTCTCCTTCCGGCAGTTGCGTGCTGCATTTGAAGGAGAGCCTGGAGGCCCAGCACTCCCCCATGGCCCACCGCGTTTATGAGCTGTGCGAGTTCCTCCACGACATCGCCAAGGTGGATTCCCTGCCCGCCCGCTTTCCCCATCGTGTGGGCCTGCACCAGAGCTGCCATGGCCTGCGCGGCCTGGGCCTCGGCAGCCCCAGCGAGTGCAGGGTCCCCGCCTTTTCCAAACCCGCCCGCCTGCTGCAAATGGTCGCCGGTTTGGAACTCGTCCCGCTGGACCGCTGCGATGAATGCTGCGGCTTTGGCGGCACCTTCTCCGTCTTTGAAAGCGACGTCTCCGTGAGCATGGGCCGCGACCGCATCCAAGATCACATCAGCCACGGGGCCGAGTTCATCACCAGTGCCGATATGTCCTGCCTCATGCACCTCGGCGGCCTCCTCTCCCGCCAAGCCCCGCAGGTGAAGGTGCGGCACATTGCCGAGATCCTCGCTGGGACAGCAGAGTCAGAAGCTGAGCCATCGCTGAACGATGGTTGAGCGATGGTTTGCAATGGTTTGCCATGGTTTGCCCTAGCTCAAAATCTCCTCCCTAACCACCGCTCAACCACCGCTCAACAACTGCCCAGCCACCGCTTAACCATGGCTCAACCTCTCACTCACTCCGCCGCCGCTCACGAGTTCCAGCGCGATCCCGCCCGCGCCGCGTGGCATGACCAGACGCTCTGGATGGTCCGCACCAAGCGCGACCGCATGGCCGCCCGCGTACCCGAGTGGGAGCAGCTCCGCGAGGCCGCCTCGCAGATCAAAGAGCACACGCTATCCAAGCTGGCCGACTACCTGGAGCAGTTCGCAGATAACGCCGCCGCCAATGGCATCCACGTCCACTGGGCCGCCGATGGCGACGAGCACAACCGCATCGTCCACGGCATCCTGCAGCGGCACGGCGCACGCAAGCTGGTGAAAAGCAAGTCCATGCTCACCGAGGAATGCCACCTCAACCCCCACCTGGAAAAGCAAGGCATCGAAGTCATCGATACCGACCTCGGCGAGCGCATCGTCCAGCTTCAGGAGATGCCGCCCAGCCACATCGTCATGCCCGCCATCCACCTGAAGCGGGCTGAGGTGGGCGAGGTCTTTCACGAGCACCTCGGCACCCCCGCCGGGCTGGATGACCCGCAGCAGCTTACCGAGGCCGCACGCCAGCATTTGCGCAATCATTTCCTCACCGCCGATGCCGCCCTCACCGGGGTCAATTTCGCCGTGGCCGAGACCGGCGGCTTCGTCGTCTGCACCAATGAAGGCAATGCCGACATGGGGGCCCACCTCGCCCCCGTCCACATCGCCTGCATGGGCATTGAAAAGATCATCCCCCGGCAGGCCCACCTCGGAGTCTTCCTGCGCCTGCTCGCCCGCAGCGCCACCGGCCAGCCCAGCACCGTCTTCAGCTCCCATTTTTTAAAACCGCGCCCCGGCCAGGAGATGCACATCATCATTGTGGACAATGGCCGCAGCCGCCAGCTCGCCCGTAGCGACTACCGCAAATCCCTCGCCTGCATCCGCTGCGCCGCCTGTTTTAATACCTGCCCCGTTTACCGTCGCAGCGGCGGCTACAGCTACAGCTACTTCATCTCCGGCCCCATCGGCAGCATCCTCGCGCCCAATGTGGACAAAGCCGCCCACGCCAGCATGCCCTTCGCCTCCACCCTTTGCGGTTCCTGCACCGCCGTGTGCCCCGTGAAGATCGACATCCACGCCCAGCTCCTGAAATGGCGGCAGGACATCACCGCCGCAGGCCATGCCCCCTGGTGGAAAAAAGCCGCCATGCACACCACCGCCTTCGTCGTCCGCCGCCCCGCCCTCTTCCGCCTCGGCGGCTGGTTCATGCGCCGCACCACTCCGCTGCTGAATCTCCTCCGCCTCGATCCCTGGACCCAATCCCGCGACCTCCCCCCCGCCCCCACCCAGACCTTCCGCCAATGGCATAACCAACAGTCCAACAAAAAGTAGAGCACGCATGGAAAGTGCTCAGTGCGAGGTCAAAGGTCAAAGCGTCAAGAATCTCACTCCATCAACCATCACCCATCCATCCTCAAATCATGAGCCACGGTTCCCGGAGGGAACCTGGAACGTAGCCGGTGGTGAAGGTGGCGCAGCCACCGGGAACCACCGGACCCCCGACCCAACCAATAATGCAACACCACCCAAGCGTCCCGCAGGGACGCCGGAAACCTCCGTCCGCCCCACCACTCCCCTTCCATCAACCATCAACCCTCACCCCCCATGAGCCGCGCCACCATCCTCGCCGCCGTCCGTCAAGCCCAGGGCAGCCCCACGCCCTCGCCCGAGGCCCCCGTGGCCGCCCTCCGTGCCTTGCCGAATGAGGCCTCCCTGACGGACTTCATCGCCACGCTGGACCTCATCGGCGCGCGTGTCATCCGCGGCCACAGCTTCACCGAGGCCGCCACTTGGCTGCGCGAAAACGTCCCCGCCACCGCCGCCCTCGCCTCCCACGTCCCGCAGCTCCCCGGCACCGTGGATCTCACCGCCGTCACCGATCCCCACGCGCTCGATGGCATCCACACCGCCATCCTCCACGCCCGCTTTGGCGTCTGTGAAAACGGCGCCGTCTGGCTGGATGAAACCGAGCTCGGCCCCCACCGCGTCCTCCCCTTCATTGCCGAGCACCTCTTCATCGTCCTCCACGCCGCCGATCTCGTCCCCACCCTGCACCACGCCTACGAGCGCATCGCCACCATCGGCAGCGGCTTCGGCCTCTTCCTCGCTGGTCCATCCAAGACCGCCGACATCGAACAATGCCTCGTCATCGGTGCCCACGGCGCACGCGGCGCCACCATCTTCATCCTCGATTAAACCGCCCACACCGCATCCGCGAAGCGTCCTGGACTGCGCCAGTCCCCTGGCGCTTTCGAAAAGCTCACCCGCCCCCATCCCTCCAGCCATCACCTTCCCCTCAGCTCCCGCCAGCTCTGCTGGTGTCTAGCCTTTAGGCGACTCAATGACCTGCCGAACCCTCTCCAGATCGCCTCAAGCCTAAACACCAACAGACCCCAACAAACCAGCCCCGCCACTCGTAAAACCTTCCCAAAAAATCCTGTTAATCCTGCCATCCTGTTAATCCTGTAAAAAAGCCCCCTTCCACCACTCCGTCCCCACCTCCATCTCGTCCCCCCAAATCCTCTCCTCTTCCTGTCAATCCTGCAAATCCGGCAATCCTGTCTAAAAAAAGCTCCCCCACTTTGCCGCCCGCACCCTTGCCACACTTCCTGTTAATCCTGTAAAAAGCCCCCTTCCACCACTCCGTCCCGTCCGCTCTCACCACCCCCGTGCCCGCCTCGCCCCCATCCCTCATCGAGACCACCTGCGACGGCCCCAAGACCGCCCGCTGGGTGCTGGAGGCCGCCGATTGCCGCGCCCTCGCCACCCACCGCATCGCCCGGCTCGGCATGGATGAAGCCGTGCCACCCTATGAGCGCGTGCGCCTTTCCCCCAGCGGCAGCTTCCTCATGGTCTGCCTCAGCGGCAGCGGCCGTGTCCTCCTGGATGGTCGCTGGCACCGTGTCGGCCCCGGCACCGCCTGCATGGCCCCGCCGCGCGTGCCCAATGCCTTTCACGCCCTGCCGGGCAAGCCCTGGCACTTCCTCTGGGTACGCTATGACGAGCCACCCTTTGTCACACCTTTGGTTAGCGCCGCTTCCCCCGTGAAGGTCAAGGTGGATGCCGCCCAGCTCCACCGCATCTGGGCCGGCCTGCGTGGCGAGTGGGAAAGCACCCGCGATGTGAAGGCCCTGCATCACTGGACCGAGCTCCTCCAGCACCACGCCCGCCGCCTCGCCGAACCCTGGCGTCGCGATGAACGCCTGCGCCGTCTCTGGCAGGACGTAGAAACCCGCCTAGCCGAGGACTGGACGCTCGCCTCCCTGGCCCACGCCGCCCACGTCAGTGAAGAGCACTTCCGCCGCCTCTGCTGGAAGGAACTGGGCCGCAGCCCCATGGCCCACCTCACCTCCCTCCGCATCCAGGCCGCCCAGGAGATGCTCAGCAACACCCAGGACAAGCAAGAGGTCATCGCCCAGCAGATCGGCTACCGCAGCCCCATCGCCTTCTCCCGCGCCTTCCGCCGCTGGGCCGGCTGCCTCCCCTCCGACTACCGCGCTCGGGTCTGATCTCAAACATCACTCACTCTCTTCCAGCGCCTTCGCCTCCTCATCACCACGGCCCTCATCGCCAGGACGGCGAGGGTCCACCTTCAGCGCGATGAGGCCAAACGTCACCGCCCAGGCCCCGCCCAGCGTCCAGCCCGCCAGCACATCCGTGGGCCAGTGCACGCCCAGATACACCCGGCTGCAACCCACCAGCAGCGCAATGATCACCGATAGCGACACAATGTACAGCCGCACCTTCCGGCTGGGCTGCGTGCGCGCCAGCATCACGCCCAGCGTCAGATACACCACCGCCGCCATCATCGCATGGCCACTGGGAAAGCTGGCGCTCGTCACCAGCACCCCATGCGGCACCAGGTCCGGGCGCGGGCGGCCAAACAAACTTTTCAACCACGCCGAGGCCTGCATCCCGCCCGTGATGGCCACCAGCGTCAGCAGCGACAACCGCACCCGGCCATACAGCAGCATCAGCCCCATAGAGACCACCGTCAGCCCCGTCAGGATCGTGAATCCCCCCAGCGCCGTCAGGTCCCGCCCCATCTCCTCCATCCACGGCGGCCCCAGCGGATCCGCCGGATTCCCCGCCTCCCGCATCGCCAGCAGGATCTTCTCATCGTAGCTGTGCGACTCCTTTTGCTGCACCTCCTCCGCGATCTCGATAAAGCCCAGCAGCCCGCAGGCAATGATCAGCAGCGCCGCCGGGATCAGCGGCTCCTTGCGCCACTGGCGCACCTGATTCAGAAAAAGTTCAAACGAACGCGCAATCATAAAGAGACTCCCTCACACCTACTTCGCATCCGGCCAAAATCCCCGTGAATTTAGACCCTCCCGTCACCCATTTTTCGGCCCTCCCCCGCCCTCCGGATGCCTCACCAGACAGAGCTTTGGCAAAAAGAGGGGCGCTGCCTGCGTCCCGCACGCGGGATGACCTGGACGAAGGCTCTCGCACCTTCGAGCTTCCTCAACGCCCCCAAGGAGCGGGACTTGCCAAGTCCCGGCCGCTGAACCCTCGCCCTCCTACTCCCCACGCCCTGGCGGGCCCAGCTACCCCCGTAGCTGCCTGCGTCCCGCACGCGGGATGACCGGTTCCGAAGCGTCCTGGACTGCGCCAGTCCTCTGGCGCTTTCGAAAAGCTCACCCGCCCCCGTTCGCCATGGAGCGCGGGCGTCTCGCCTGCCGTTTCACGCGTCCTCGCGGGAAACCGTTCTCACACTCCGCAGACCCAATTCCAGGCACCTAGCAGCAGCCACCCCGGTCCACGGTCTTCGGCGGGACGCCGAACACTGCAGGCGAGACGCCCGCGCTCCACAAAAAGCTGCGCCCCCTCACACTCATCCATCATCCATCATCCATCATCCATCACCCATCAACCATCAACCATCCCCCCCACCCCCTGTGCATTTCGGTCACCTCCTTGTGGACGCCCTCGTAGGAATCTGGTGAAATGCCCGCGTTATATCGTTCCCACCACCATGCGCCGCTTTGCCCTCCTCTGCCTGCTGCTCACCACAGCCCTGCCCCTCTGGGCACAGCCCGTCTCCCTCTTCGATGGCAAATCGCTCACCGGCTGGGATTTCGACCCCGCCGTCTGGCGCATCGAGGACCGCCTCATGACCGGCGGTTCCCTCACTGAAAAGGTCACGCAGAACTACTTCATCTGCACCAACAAGAGCTACCAGAACTTCGATCTCAAACTGAAGATCAAAGTCAGCGGCGATCCCGCCACCGGCATGCTGAATAGCGGCATTCAAATCCGCAGCCTGCGCGTCCCCGGCGGCCATCACATGAGCGGTTACCAGGTGGACTGTGGCAAGGGCTGGTTCGGCAAAATCTACGACGAATTCCGCCGCAACAAAGTCATCGCCGAGCCCCTTGATGCCGCCGCTTTGGACAAGGCCGTGGACGTCTATGGCTGGAACGAATACCGCATCCTCGCCGAAGGCCCGCGCATCCAGGTCTGGATCAATGGCGTCGCCGCGATCGACTACACCGAGACCGACAAAAACGTCGCGCTCGATGGCCGGCTCGGCCCCCAGGTGCACAGCGGCGGTGCCTGCCTCGTGCAGGTGAAGGACATCACGATTGAAGAACTCCCCGCCACCCCTGGTGCGCCCACCTGGCAGTCCCTTGGTGGCGTCGAGGCCGCACGCAAACTCGTCGCCCCACCTGCCAAAACCAAAGCTGAGGCTCCCGTCAAAGGCAAACGCGACATCAGCTACAACAACGTCCAGGCCACTGCCAAAACCGCTGCCGAACAGCAAAAGCTCTTCCATCTGCCCGAAGGTTACGACATCGAACTCGTCGTCCAGGAAAGCGATGGCATCGGCAAATTCGTCAGTGTGTATTTTGATCAGCGCGGCCGTTTGTGGACTCAGACCGCCTTTGAGTATCCCGTGGATGCCAATGAAAACCCCGCCGCTGCCGAGGCCATCTACAACAGCCCCGGCAAGGACAAGGTCCTCATCTATTCCCGCGAGGCCCTCAATGCCCCGCTGCCTCCCGGCGGCCTAACCAATCCTGTGGTCTATACCGAAGGCCTCGCCATCCCACTTGGCATCCTACCCTGGGGCAATGGCGACACCTGCTACATCCAGCACGGGCATGATCTGAAGCTCTTCAAAGACACCGATGGCGACAGCCGGGCCGATACCCACGAAGTCCTCCTCACCGGCTTCGGCGTGCAGGACAGCCACCTCTTCCCCCATCAGTTCACCCGCGCCCCCGGCGGCTGGATCTGGATGGCCCAGGGCCTCTTTAACAACAGCCAGGTGCACAAGCCCGGCAGCAAAGACCTCGTCGATTATCCGAAGTGCGGCATGGCCCGCATGCGGCCCGATGGCAGCGACTTTGAAGTCACCAGCGTTGGGCCTAACAACATTTGGGGACTCGTCATCACCGGCGAGGGCGAGACCTTCATCCAGGAGGCCAACGACTATGGCTACCCCATCATGCCTTTCCACGAATACGCCTACTACCCCGGCGGCATGGAGGCCCTGAAAAAAAGCTACCAGCCCGATTTCCCCCCGCAGGCGGATTTCCGCATGGGCGGCACCGGCCTCAGCGGCCTCGCCCTCATTGAAAACGGCCCCCTCGTGGATGCCCAGGCCGCCCACACGATGGCCGTCGCCAACCCCATCACCTCCAAGGTCCAAACCCTCGCCATGCACCGCGACGGCGCCTACTGGAAGCTCGATCAAAAGCCCGACCTCATCACCTGCGACGACCCCTTCTTCCGCCCCGTGGCCCTCACCAACGGCCCCGACGGCTGCATCTACATCGTGGACTGGTATAACAAAATCATCTCCCACAACGAAGTCCCCCGCGCCCACCCCGACCGTGACAAAACCCGAGGCCGCATCTGGCGCGTGAAGCCGAAGAAAACCAACTCTCCCGAGTCCGCCCCCATCCCCGACTTCACCCAGCTCAGCACCGAAGACCTCATCGCCCTCCTCGGCACCAAGCCCACCGCCAAAGCCCACCTTGCGTGGCAGACGCTGGCAGATCGGCTCCCCGGCACAGACGATCATTTCCGCCTAACTGAATTTGCTGCAAAACCCAAACATCGGTCTTCATCCTCATTGCCCATCCTTTGGGCGGTCAGTGATACGCTCGGGAAAGAGCCGCCCGTGCGGGGCGACCTCGTTGCCATCATGACTGCCGCACGCTCCAAAGACGCCAAAGTTCGCCGGGAAGGACTCCGCCTTCTCCAGAGCGTCCTCACTCATTTTGCCGCCCGCCAGGACCCCACTGAATCTTATCTGATCCACGAGATGCTGACGCTCTTGCAAGGACTCAAAGCGGAAGATGGAACGGTCTGGCCCGCAGTGTCCGAAGCCCCTGAATTTGAGATCCGCACAGCCGCCATCCAGTGTGTGGCGCAGGCCCTCCAAGGAAGCCCGAAAGAAGAGGTCCAGCACCTCGCCATCAAAATCCTCCTCTCCTTTGCCAAGCCCTCCCTCACCAGCGGCCCCACCATCCAGTCCTCGCGCGGTGCCAAACAAATCCCCGTCCGTGAAGCCTACGACCGCGAGTTCGAACGCTTCCTCGTTCGCATGTTCTTGGAGCGGCATCCGGAGGCCGTCGCCAAGTTCCTCGATTCCGAATCCGCCGCTGCACTCCCCGTCGAGGCCCGCGTCCTCGCCGCCCTGGCCCTGGATCCCAAAACCAGCGCCACCCGCGTCGCCAAACTCCTGCCCCAGCTCGACCGCGCCCCGAATGACGAAGAGCTCCTCCGCCTCGCCCAGTTCCCCGAAGAACCCGGCGTGGGCGCAGCCCTGAAGGCCCTGCTCTCCCTGCCCACATCGGGGGCCGTCGTCGCGGAAAAACTCCTGGCCAAACGCACCTTGCTGGATGCAGCCCGCGTCGCCCCCATCCTCCAAGAGACCGCCCTGAGCATGCTGAAGAGCGACGACTTGCCCACCCGCAAACAGGCCCTTGTGCTGTGCAGCGGCTTTCAAATTCCCGCCGAGGAAAACGTCATCGAGCCCCTCTACCAGCGGCAGCAGCAGGTCTTTGAAGGCCAGCCCGTCCCCCAGGATGAAAGTGGCGAACTCGCCCTCCGCCTCGCCGCCTTGGCCGCCATCCGTTCGCCCGAGACCCAGCTCTTCTACGTCCTCGCCGAATCCGATCCCGACGCCACCCTTCGCGATGCCGCGCTGGATGCCCTCATCGCCGCCAGCACCAATTCCGTGCAGAGCGCCTGCGAACGCCTCTTCAAGCTCTACCCCAAGCTCACCCCGGCCCAGCGCAAGCGCACGCTCAACGCCCTCTCCGGCCAGGCCGAAGGCGGAGCCAAAAGCCTGCTCACGGCCATCCTCGACAAAACCATCCCCCAGGCCGATCTCGACGGCCCCGTGCTCGAACGCCTCGCCACCGTCCTGGGCGAAGATCCCGCCCTCGCCCAGCTACAGCAGCAGCTCGGCGGTGTCTTTGGCGAGGTGCTTTTGCTCGATGGCCAGGACAGCGCCTGGGTGGATTCCAAGCTCACTCTTGAAGGCCCCTTCACCGTCGAGACCTGGGTCCGCCTAACCGAAGGTATCGGAAATCAGGACAGCATCCTCGGCTCGCCCAAACAGATCGACCTCAACTTCTTCGGCTCCAAATTCCGTGTCTGGCTCGGCGATGGCATCGGCGATGTCGTCGCCGCGCAGAAACCCATGACGCCCGATCTCTGGACCCACGTGGCCGTCACCCGCGATGCCGGCGGCGTCTTCCGCCTCTATCAAAACGGCGAGCTGGAAGCCACCAGCAGCAAAAAATCCACCGCCCCCTTTAAAGACTGCCGCATCGGCTGGAGCGGCCCCAACCAGGGCACCCACGGCGCGCTCAGCGAATTCCGCGTGTGGAAACAGGCCCGTACCGAGGCCCAGATCCGCGCCCACTTCGATCGCATCCTGCCCCCCACCACCGAAGGCCTGCACTTCACCGCCGCTCGCGATCTGAAGCCCGCCACGCCCAAGCTCTACGGCAAAGGCGCACGCATCGCCAAGACCCTCGACACCCCGCCGCTGCTCACCCAGGCCCAGGCCCAGAAGCTGGATGCCCAGTTCACCCGCTACACCGCCCTCGCCGCCCAGGGCCAGGCACCGCAGGGCCAGCCCCTCGCCGCCCTCTGCCTCGCCTGCCACCAGATCGGCAGCACCGGCGGCCAGATCGGCCCCAACCTCAGCGGAGCCGGGGCCATGGGCCTCGAGGCCGTGCTGCGCAACATCCTCACCCCCAATGCCGCCATGGAGCCCGGCTACCGCATCTTCCGCCTGGAGATGATGAATGGCGACCTCCTGGATGCCTTCTACGTCAGCGAAGACGCCCAGGCCTACGTCGTCCGCCAGCCCGGCATGACCGACCGCCGCGTGCCCAAAAAAGACGTCCGCACCACCCGCTACATCCGCCGCAGCCTCATGCCCGAAGGTCTCCTCGATGCCCTCAACGACCAACAAGCCGCCGACCTCCTCGCCTACCTCATGACCCTCAAAGGGTAAGCGATCAGCTCACCCGCCGCCGAGCTTTCACAACGCCACTCAAGGAGCGGGACTTGCCAAGTCCCGCCATCTCACGCCCCAACTCCATCCTTGCTCAGCCTTCGCTATTTCCCTCAGCCTATCAGACCGCCTGACTCTTGTTTTGATCCATCCTCCATCCCAAGTTAAATCGACAGAACTTCAAAAACTCCGCAAGTGCCAGCATCTCCTGATTCGACATTTGAATAAGCTAGCCGGAAGTAACGCGGCGAACAAAAGCTTAACCAATGAAGATATTATTTAGGATCATGCTATCATTTATATCGTTCTGCCTATGTGTCGATCCTGTTTTATCGCATTACTCAGAACAGGATTAAATAATGTGTGCATAGAAGGCTTTACTCCTAGATTTATATTCTTGGGCACACGGATCTCTGCTAGCTCTTCTTTGGAAAATGCTAAAGAATTAGGTTTTGAGTCCATTCCCTCAGCACCAAACGAATTCTTTGTACCCTTGGCAGCTCCAGCCGCAGCGGCTGCACCGACTTCACAGAACAGAGCAAAAAATTGCGCTGGTCTACTATTCACTTGTGAAGCGGCTGCGCCCATAGTCCTAAAGCCATACTCAATCGATTTGGCAATACCCTGATTGTCTTGATTGGTTGAAGGCGGCATAATAAAATAGATTGAATTAATCGAATCAAGTTACTCCAAACTTAGACCGCCTCAGCCACACGGTCACGCAGATGGTGCGCATGATTGATGAAGGTATTGAGAAGCTTGCTGAGAGTCTCCCCATCGCTGGCCTGAAATGGCCGCCATTCGAAATGGAAAACGGCGATGGCGCTGTCCGGGATGAGCGCCAGCCAGCCTCCCAGAGTATCAGCCCCATAGGCATTGATCTCCAGCAGCTTCCGCATCTGTTCAGGGCTGGGGGGACCCTCAGATTCCGCAATCATCGCCGTGAGCAGCAAACTGTTGCTGTTGTCATGCAGGGTCAAGGTCATGGGCATTCCCTCCGTACTTTCCATCACGCAGAGCCCCTGGTCGTTCACCTCCAGGGCCTGACCCGAAAGCCCATTCACTTCGCTGATCAGACGGCGCATCACCTCCAGCGGCTCAGCCGGAGTTTTTTCACCCGTCGAAGCCCCCTTGGCAGAGGAGCGCATGAGATCGCGAACAGAGCGCGGTGAGGAGGCTGCTTTACTCATAATGGCAGATGCCATTTAAAATATTCTTACTAGAAATCAAATAGATTATACCTTCATAAACAAGCATAAAACATCCATAAAAAATGAGCTGACTTAAGCTTAATGCTCGTACGGCCCCACGCATCATGGCAGGGAGTTTGCCTCGTCGCGGATTTGACTTGTCTGCCAGCCGCCTGATAGCTGTGAAAAATCTCATGCAGCCCACCCCCGCTGAACCCACCGCCAAACCTGCCGCGCCTCCCGATCTGGAAATCAAGGACGCCCAGCTCATTTTCAACCAGGTGTGGAAGCAGCTCGAGGATGACTACGGCCGCGAAAACCTGCGCTTCCCAAAGGAGCTCATCCTCCTCGGCGGGGCCCCCGGTGCGGGCAAAGGCACCAACACCAACTTCATCCGCAAGCTGCGCGGCATCACCGCCGAGCCCATCGTCGTCAGCGCCCTTCTCGACAGCCCTGAATCCCAAAAGCTGAAGTCCCAGGGTGGCATGGTGGGCGACCGTGAAGTCGTCGGCATCCTCTTCCGCAAACTCCTCGAACCCGAGCAGCAAAACGGGGCTATCCTCGATGGCTTCCCCCGCACCAAAGTGCAGGTGGAGTGCCTGAAGCTCCTCTTTGATGAAATGATGCGCCTGCGCCGGGACTTCTCCGCCACGCCCGATGCCTTCCATTTCAAACAGCCCATCTTCCACATCATGGTGCTCTTTGTGGATGAGGCCGAAAGCATCGCCCGCCAGCTCAAACGCGGCCAGGAAGTCCTCGCCCACAATGAGGAAGTCCGCCGCTCCGGCCTGGGCGAACTCTGGGAAGAACGCGCCACCGACTTCGATCCCACCCTCGCCCGCAATCGCTACAAGGTCTTCAAAGAGAAGACGTACGATGCGCTCGTCTCCCTGAAGGAAATCTTCCACTACCACTTCATCAATGCCCAGGCCTCGCTGGACCTCGTGCAGGAAAACATCGTGCGCGAGCTGGAGTATCAAAGCTCCCTGGAGCTGGATCCCCGCACCTTCGACCTCCTGCGCAAGCTGCCGCTGGCCAGCGAAATCATCCGCCATGCCCGGCAAGACCTCGTCCGCCGCCTGGACAGCTACAAGGTGGAAAAGGCCGACCTCATGCAGGCCGTCGTGGATTTCATCGAGGGCAAAATGATGCCCATCATCGTCCGCCACGCCATCTCTGGCCGCGCCGATATCAACTCGGAAAACACCCTTTTCCACGACCCCGAAGCCCTGGCCATCCTCATCGACATCTTCTCCGAGCGCGGCTTCCACGCCACTGCCGATCTCCACCTCATCGAGATCCCCGAACGCTTCGACCTGCAGACCGGCGAGATCCACTGCCGGAAGAAAAAAGTCTTCCGCTTCAACATCCGCTTCAAAGGCTCCGAGATCCGCCGCGGCTAACCACCTTTGCAATAACCCACCGCCTGCCCCTGGCAGCGCGCATAGAAAAGTAGCCCGCACAGTCCCTGTGCGGACACCAGCGCCGACGGCTCACAGACAAGCGAGCGAGCAAAGATCCATTCGCAGAACTCCCATAGCCCTGCCCCGACGGGAGAATCTGGAAAGATGGCGGCCCGGGGCTTCGAGGTTGCTATCCGCACAGGGACTGTGCGGGCTACCTATCGGCCAAACCTCATCGGCAGATGCACCAAGCATCGAAAATCCGTTGTGTGATTCACCCAGCCTACATTCAGCAGCCGTCCCGATTTTCAGCCGCCTAACAAAAAGCATTCTCATTCACCAAACTGCTCTTAGTCTTGCGACTTCACACAAAGTAGCCCGTATAGAAAAGTAGCCCGCACAGTCCCTGTGCGGAAAGCAGCGCCGAAAGCTCACCGACAATCGAGCGTGCAAAGATCCATTCGCCGAACTCCCATAGCCCTGCCCCGACGGTAGAATCTCGAAAGAGGGCGGCCCGGGGCTTCGAGGCTGCTATCCGCACAGGGACTGTGCGGGCTACTTATCGGCCAAACCTCATCGGCAGATGCACCAAGCATCGAAAATCCGTTGTGTGATTCACCCAGCCTACATTCAGCAGCCCTCCCGCTTTTCAGCCGCCTAACAAAAAGCATTCTCATTCACCAAACTGCTCTTGGTCTTGCGACTTCACACAAAGTAGCCCGTATAGAAAAGTAGCCCGCACAGTCCCTGTGCGGACAGCAGCGTCGAAAGCTCACAGACAATCGAGCGAGCAAAGATCCATTCGCCGCCTCCCATAGCCCTGCCCCGACGGTAGAATCTCGAAAGAGGGCGGCCCGGGGCTTCGAGGCTGCTATCCGCACCGGGGACTGTGCGGGCTACTTGTCGGCCAATCCTCATCGGCGGATGCGCCAAAGTACTCCAGAGCTTTAGCTCGCCAAGCCCCCGCCTCAGATCCGACTCCTGATTCCGTCAATCCCCGCATCCCACTAAGGCCCCGCCACCGGCAGCAGCATCACCGCCCCGCCCTGCCCCATGCCATTGATGGGCTTGGTCGGGGCACTCAGGAAGTAGCCGAAGGTGCCCTGGTAATCTCCAGCTTTTTGCAGAGTCGTGGCCTTGTAGGCGGGCAGCTTGCCATCTGTATGCAGGAAGCTGCCGCTGATCTCACCCGTGGCAGGCACCAGCTTCATGGAAAAATTCTTGGTCTTCAGCGGCAGCGGAGTGACGACGTTTTTCGGGCTGATGTTGACCGGGAACATCAGCGGGGCAGCCAGCAGCCCATCCATGAAGGTGAGCGTGGCATTGCCGATGCTGTTGGTTAGATCAATGGGACCCAGCTCCGGGATGACGCTGGTATTTTCACTCGCGGCGGGCACGCTGTACCGGGCCCCCACCATGTCCAGATTGATGCCGCCGGGCCAGCCGTCCGGGTACCACTGCATTTTGTTAGGCAGTTGCGCAGGGCGGTTCCACAGATAGTTCACCCCAAAGGTGTCATAACCAGGATTGCTCACCGGCACGAGGGTCACCGGGCCCGCGAGATGGCCTTTGTTGGCATAGAGGGAGACAAAGAGCGGGGCCTGATGGTAGGCCGAAAGGGCCGCGCTGGCGATGAAGGGCGTGTTGTCCGCCAGGGTCCCGGCAAACTTCACGCTGCCGCTGGAACTAAGGATCATCGAGCCGATGCCCGTTCCCGGCGGATAGTCCGCCGCCGTCAGCGCGCCCTGCGGCACGGCGGGAAAGGTGAGATTGAACCGCTGGCTGGCACCGCTGACGAGGGCGGTGGGGACTTTGCTCTTCGCGCTGTAGTGAGCGCGGTCGGCCACGAAGTTGGATACGGCCAGGGTGGCGGCCCCCTGCTTTTGCGTCAGCACGCCGGTCATGCGTGCCGGATTGCGGCTGGCCAATCCAAACGTCAGTTCCAAGTCCGCCTTGCCCTTGCGCAGGATTTTCAGCGTGTCGCTACTTGCAGCACCCGTGCCAAAGCGAACGGCTCCGCCATGGGTCATGAGGGCCTTGAAGGGCAGGCTTGCGCCATCCACTTTCAGCGTGCCACTCATCGCCCCAGTGCTGCTGAGTGTGAGGGTGAATAGGCCGGTATTGGCATTGCCCGGCAGCGTGCCTGCCGGGGCGGGAGACACAGTCGAGGGCAGGATCAACCCACTGTACGTGCCCGTGATTTCAGGCGTGAAAAAGTTCTTGGTGAACTGGGCCGTCACCGTCAGGCCCGGCTGCATGATGAAGGTGTAGGAAGGGAGATGCGAATTGAATTCCGACCATCCCGTGCCGGCCTTATTCACGGACCAATGAGAAAATGCATAACCAGGAAGTGCCTTGGCCGTGAGCTTGATCGGCAGGCCCACGTAATAGGTATTCGCCACGGCCTTGTCCACGGAGGCAGGCAGGGCCACAGCTCCCCTAACCAAATTTGTGTTCGTCTCGGCATCGAAAGTAGCCGGGATATTCACCGTCAGCACACTGGTGACGCGGTAGGTGAAGCTGCGCTTCGTCAGGGCGGATACCTTCCCTCTTTCATCCACCGACCTAACCACAAGTTGGTTCACACCAGGAATGGCAGTCACGCCCAGGGAGAAGGTAGGGTTGATGCCCGGCACGGTGGGCAGCAGGGCCGCATCCACAAATGCCCCCCCATTGATCTGCACCTGCACGGCCTGGATGCCCTTGTCATCCTTGGCGCTGCCGGTCACCGCGATCTGCGGCCCCTGCGCGGCGGTGAAAATGGCGTTGGCTTTCGGCGTTGTCAGCACCAGCGAGGGCACACTGGCATCCACCGTGTCCAGGATGCGCACCGTCGTGCTACTCTGCGCCCCCAGGGCACCGCCGCCGGTGACATTGGAAAGTGTGAGAAGGAAATTTTCATGCGGCTCCTTCAAGGAAGGATCGGGGAAAATGGGAATCTGGATGTTGGCCACGGCCTGGCCGGGGGCAAAAGTAAGAGTGTCACTGACAGGGATGAAATCAGCGGAGGAGGCCAAGCCTGGATCGGTGCCTAGCAGGGTGGTCAGATAGTCCACGGTGAGAGTGCCGATGCTGCCGCCCGTGCGATAGACGGGGATGGAGGCGAGGCCGGCGTCTTCACTCACCCGCACCACCGGCCCAGCAAAGGCGAGAGTCCCCGGTGCATCCGCCGCACCCGCTTCCACCGCGCCGATGTCCACCCTGGCCCCTTGCAGGCGCGGCTGGCCACGCTGGTCCACATTGAGGGGGAAGAGAGGTGCCGTGGTGGCACCGTTTTCAGGATCGCGTGCCGGGCTACCGGGCAGCGGCGGCAGGGTCTGCGTGGCACCACCGTAGTCGCCCAGGGGGGCCAGCATGGGGTCCAGCGGCTCAGCCGTGGTGCCGGTGAGATCTGTGTCCTGCCAAGTGACTCCGCCACCGTCTGCTTGGCCGATCAAATTGTTACCCAGGCTGGTGAGCGTGCCGCTACCAATCACGGTGACTTCCGGGGAGGTGCCTGCGGGGCTGTTTCCCGCGATGATGCAGCCATCCAGCGTGATGGACGAGGCTGCACCAGAAAAGCCCAGCGCCGTCACGGCTCCACCACTGGCTGTGGTGGTATTTCCCGCGAGGGTGCATCGGTTCAGCCGCATCTGGCTGCTGCTGCCAGCCGCATCAGCCAAAGAGACCACCGCACCGTCGGATGCCATGGAGTTTTGGTGGATGGTGCATTGATTCAGCGTGGTGGTAGCTGTGCCTTGGCTGCCGCAAAGGGCAAACACCGCTCCACCACCGCCGCTGACTTGGTTCGCCTGGAAGGTGCAAGACTCCAGCGTGACCTCAGACCGCCCCCCATTCGCCCAATGATGAACGGCCCCGCCGGCATTGGCTTGGTTGCCGGTGAAGAGGCTGCGCCTCACTGTGCTCTGGCAGGAACCGCCGCCCTGCGCATAATGGCTGATGGCACCGCCGCGGCCAGGGCATAAGTTTGTTAGAAACACGCTGTCCTCCACGGTGAGTCGTGGATTCATTGACGGGCCAAAGGACAGGAGGACGATGGCGCCTCCATTGTCAGCTTGGTTGCCTGAAAAAACACAGCGGTTGATTGCGAGCGAACCATCATTCACGGCCACGGCTCCGCCATCAAAGTTCGTGATGTTTGACGTCAGTCTGCAGTCGCTAAGGGAGAGGCTGCCATCGCTGGCGATGGCTGCTCCATTAGCCCCGCTCACATTAGCCCCGGTCAAATTCAGATGGGAGAGCCCCAGGGACCGTTGTGACGGCAGATAAAAGATGGGTCTGCCGACCTGCGGGGTCAGCGTCACCGGCGCAGCCAGGCCGCTGGCGCTGATAATGACGGAACGCAGCGGCACCAGCACCCCACTGGCACCCAGCGTCAGCCCGGAAAGGTTCGGGTCAAAGCCGATGATGGCTCCTTCCGGCGCATCGCGCAGGGCCTCGCGCAGGGAGACATCATTCGCGCCTGCGGGTACATCGAGTTCATCCTCCGCCACATCCACGCGCACGATCACGGACTCTGCTGCGCCGATGTCCGGCAGGGCGCTGCCATTGAAGTCGCCATCCACACTTCGTGTTAGGCCACGCTGGTCGGTGATGGAAGTCATTCCCACCGCGCGGTCCAGCGCCGGGCTGCCAGGCATGGGTGGGCAGGTGGGCGTGCGACCACCATAGAGGCCCACGGAAGCGACGAGGGCATTCAGCGGACTGGCGGCGCTGCCCACGTAGTCGCCATTCGTGTTCGGCAATCCTGCGGGAACAGGCGTACCAGTGGCGGGTTCCACGCCGATGACATTGGCTCCCGTGCGGGTGAAGGTGCTGTTTTCCACCACCAAGTCCGGGCTGGCGGGCGCGCGGTTGCCTGCGATGATGCAGTTGTCCACCGTCGCGCCGTCGCGACAATTTTCCACGACCACACCGCCGCCGCGCAAGGACGCTGCTTCGTTGCCAGTGAAAGTGGATTGGCTGATTTTTATCTGGACGCCGGCGTCATACAGGCCGCCGCCGCGCGACCCGGCGCGATTGCCGGAGAAGGTACATTGGATGACCTGCTGCTGGAGAAAGCCGCTCTCATAGCACACCGCACCACCGCGGAAGGTGGCGGTGTTGTCCGTGAAGGTGCAACCCTGCATGACGACGTTGCCGCCTGCGGTGCCCATGGACACCGCACCGCCGTTGCCAGTGACACTGTTGCCAGTGAACCAGCAGTTTTCCAGGCTGAGACGGGCACCATTGAGAATGGCCCCGCCATTGCCAGTGACCTTGCCGCCTTTCAGAGTAAGTCCACGCAGGCGAACCTCGGCCGCGCCGTTGGCGAACTGGAATATCCGGCTGGCACCTGCGGCATCGAGGGTGAAACCAGCGGCGAGATGACCAGCATCCAGGTATAGGGAGTTGCCGTTATTGCCCATCTGCCCCAGGGAGGGGTTCAAGGTCAGCGTCTGGCCATTGAGGGCGTCACCGATGCGGATGATGGAGCCGCTGGCCGCATCCCGCAGGGCCTCACGCAGGGAGACATTGGCCCCGGCAGGAGTGTCCAGTTCATCCGCAGCGGTCGTGACCAGAACCGCGGGGGCTTCCACAGCCCCCATGTCCGGCTGTGCGCCGCCGGTGAAGTTGCCATCCACCACACGCGGCTGGCGGTTGCGGTCCAGGATGACCGTGGTGGCCCCAGCGGCATCCAGCACCGGGCTGCCTGGCAGAGGAAAGAAGGTGTTGGTCGCCAGATTGACCTGCGGCGACAAAGGGCTGGCAGCGGTGCCTGTGAGGTCGGAGCCGGCCCAGGTGACACCGCCCGCATCACCGATGCCGATGAGGTTGGTGCCATTGCTCGTAAAGGTGCCGGAGGCGCGCTGCACATCGGGTCCGGTGGGGGCGGTATTGCCCGCGACGATGGTGGAAGTGAGCGTGGTGATCGCCGCACCCATGCCCTGATTGTTATACAAACCGCCGCCGCTGCTGGCTGCGGTGTTGTTCATCACCGTGCAGTGCAGGGCGGCGAGGGTGGCGGGGCCGTTGCCACTGGAGTTAGCAAGCGCACCGCCATGCCGGAGGGAGGCATTGCTAAAGATGAGGCAGTTTTCCAGTTCCACCGTGGCCGCGCCACCACCAGCGGTGCTGTTGTAGATGGCTCCACCTTGGGTACTGGCTTGGTTACCACTCAATGTGCAGCGTTTCAGCGTCAGCCGACTCGGGGTGGCGGCCATGCCGTTGGCGATGGCACCGCCCTGGCTGGCTCCATTCAGGCTGAGCGTGCAGTCCGCCAGTGATAGCGTGCCCTGGTTCAGGATAGCCCCGCCCTTGCCATTCTCCACCGCGCCCAAACCAGCGCTGAAGCCGATGGCAATGCCATCGCTGTTTAACGCGGGTGCCCCCTGAAAGTCCACCCGTGAAAGGTGGAAGCAGACACCCGGCAGGACATGGATGGCACGGCTTTCTGGGTGGCCCACCTGAATGCGCAAAGCGCTGCTGCCAGCCAGGATCAGTGATTTGTCCACCATCAGCTCACCGCTGCTAAGGAACTGACGCGAGCCTACGAAGTCTGTCGAAGTCAGCACGGCCCCCACAGGAGCATCCCGCACCGCCTCGCGCAGAGTGACCTGGGCACCGGAGGGAGTGTCAAGCTGGTCCCCAGGGGCGTTTATGCTCACGACGAAGGACTCCGCCGCGCCGCTGTCTGCCACGGCGTTGTTATCCAAGTTGCCATCCGCCGGGCAAACAAACCCGCGCTGGTCCGTGGTGGCGGTGGAGGCGCTGGCGCGGTCGATGGCCGGACTGTTGGGCAGAGGCGGCATGGTGTCCGTGAGACCACCATAGCGGCCCAGTTCGGCGAGGTTGAGCTGGCTGGCGGTGACATTGCGGATGTCCGTGGGCTGATTGTAGTTCGCAAAAAAACCATCCAGGCCCAGCACGTTGCCGCCGCCGCTGCTGGGGGTGATTTGCCCTAGGTCTGGCGAAGAACCGGAGAGTCGTAAATCCTGCCCGAGATTTCCAGCCAGGATGGTCGAGTTTAAAGTTAGACTGTCACCTGCCTGAATGAAGATAGCGATGCCGCCGTTGCTGTTGTTGGAGGTATTTCCAGAGAGGGTGCAGTGCGTGAGGGTCAGCTTGGTGCCATTGCGGGCAGATAACGCACCGCCATTACCGCCGTTGGCATGGTTCCGAGTCAGCGTGCAATGATCAAGGATCATCGGGGAGCCAAAAGCAGAAATAGCGCCGCCATCACTCGAAGATGTGTTGTCATAAAACGTGCAGCGGGTCATCTGAACGAGGTAAACATTGGCATCTACAGCCCCGCCCTCCGCCACCGCCGAGTTATGATGAAAAGTGCAGTCTATGAGACTGAGGGGGGCGAGGCATTGGATGGCCCCACCATAGCCGGAGTTGGTCGTCCCGACCCCACCGCCGCCCACGAAGGTGAGGTTTCTGATCGTGGTTTTGGTTAGCGCATCGATCTCGAAGTGCCGATTGGCACCTGAGCCTGCATCCAGGGTGAGCCCGGCTGGCAGAGTGGATGCATCCAGCGTGATTGCTTTGTTCAATTCCATCTGCGCTTTGACCGAATCAAAGACCAGTGTCTGGCCGGAGAGAGCCGGGGCAAAGGTGATGATGGTGCCCGCAGGTGCCTCCCGGATGGCTTCACGCAGGGACAGGCTGGCTCCGGGCGGGGTGTCCAGTTCATCCGCAAGCGTATTGACCACCAGTGTGGGCGCATCCCCCGCTTCCACCGCGCCGATGTCGGCCACAAAAACAAAGTCGCCATTGCCATCCCGAGGCCGCGAAAGGCCGCGCTGATCCAGCGCGGAGATGATGCCTGTGGCTCGATCCAAGACAGGGCTTCCCACCAATGGCAGGCGGGTCTGCGTGGGGCCGCCATTATCCGCCAGAGGCCCGAGCAACGCATCCAAGGGGGCAGCCGCCGTGCCCACGTAGTCGCCATTGACATTGGGCAGACCTGCCGGGAAGTCTGCGCTGGCACCGGCATGGTTGCCGATGAGGTTGGCCCCCGTGCGTGTCAGCGTCGCCCCCTGGAAGTCCAGGTCCGCTCCAGGACTCAGGCTGCCATTGCCCGCGACCATCGTATTGTGCAGGCTGAGGCTGCTGCCATTGATCAGGTACAGACCGCCGCCGGAGCCCTCCGGGCTAAGGTTTCCGGCCACCGTGCAATGCGTGAGCGAGACACTCCCCCCGAAGACGGAGAGGCCACCGCCGGTGGCCGGACCTGTATTTCCATGCAGGGTGGATTGGCTCAGTGTCGTCATCCCAGCATCCATCCGGATCGCACCGCCATGGGCACCGGCGAGGTTGCCAGCCATGGTGGAATCCGTGATCGCCAGGGTGCCTGCCGTCATCTGGATGGCCCCGCCAGAACCTGCGGCATTATTTTCTGATAGCATGCACTGGTGCAGGGTCAGGGCGCTGTTGGTGGAGATGGCACCGCCGCTCCCCAGTGACTTCAGCCCCGTGAGGGAACAGCGCGTGAGGTGCAGCGCCCCTTCATTGAAAATACCGCCTCCATTCAGAGGCACGTTAGCCGCCCCACCTGTGAAGTGGACCTGAAACAAACTCGCCGTGACACCTGGGGCAACGGTGAGCAGCCGATGACTGCCGGAGCCCAGCGTGATGCCAAAACCCGCAGTCAGGCTGGACGCATCCACCACCAGCGAGCGGGTGAAGGAAAGGGCGCCCAGGATGGGGTCCAGCGTCACACCCGCCAGGCCTGGGGCAAAGGTGATGATGGCCCCGCTGGGCGCATCCCGCAGGGCCTCACGCAGGGAGACATCGCCCACACCCGCTGGCACCTCCAGTTCATCCTCCGCCACATCCACATGAAAGACGACAGTCTCCACCGCGCCGATGTCTGCCAACTCGCTGCCATTGCCATCCCCATCCCGCAGCCGAGGCTGCCCCCGCTGATCCGTGAGGAAGGCAGGCGTGGGCGCAGCATCCAGAGCGGGGCTGCCCAGCAGTGGTGGGCAGGTCTGCGTGACGCCGCCGTAGTGGCCCAGCGGGGCCAGCCGTGCATCCAGGATTGCATCAAGGTTGCCCGTCAGATCTGTGCCTAACCAATTCACGAAGCTGTTCGTGGTGGTGCCGATGAGGTTCGTTCCCAGGCTGGTCATCGTGCCTGAAATCCGCCGCACATCCCGGGTCGTAGGAGCCGTATTTCCAGCAATGATGCAAGAGACGAGGGAGGTGGTGGAGACGCCCGGTGCTGTTTGTTCCTGTGCAAGCCCGCCGCCTTGAAAAGCGGCCGTGTTTCGGGTGAGGGTGCAATGGGTCAGCATCAAACTCGCAGTCCCGGTCGCGGTGGCCACGTTGTGCACCCCGCCTCCGTGCAATTGGGCGGAATTGTGAGCGAGAGTGCACTGCTTCACCGTCATGTTCGCCGTGCCGTTGCTGGCGACGTTGTAAACGCCACCCGCATTGCCCGTGGCGGTGTTGTTGGTGACCGTGCAGTCCTCCATGGAAGCCGTGGCCGTGCTGCCATTGATCACCACATTGGCCACCCCGCCGCCATGCCCGCCGACCACGGTGTTCCCAGAGATCACACAGCGCTGCAGGATCAGCGACGAGGGCTGGGTGGAGTAACCAGAGGCGAGCGCCCCACCGATCACCCCGCTATTGCCGGTGAATTGGCAGTCCATGACCGTCAGTGCACCCGCATTCAGCACCGCGCCGCCGCGCCCGGTATTCGCCGTGCCCACACCCCCACCACCCGTGAAGGTGAGGTTTTTAAAAGTCACCCCTTGGCCCGCCGGAATGTAAAAGAGACGGCTGCTGCCATTGCCCTGAAGGATCACACCACCCGTCAGGGCCGAGGCATCCAGCGTGATGTTTTTGTTCAGGATGATCTCACTGGCAGGCATCTGCAAGACCTGCCCGGCCAGGCTGGGATGGAACACCACAAAGGAGCCCGGGACGGCAGCGGCAAAGGTCTCCGCCAAGGAGCCTGCGCCGGAACTCGCCGTGCTGGTGACGGTGAAGGTGCCCGTCATCGACTGAGTCAAGACAGGCGAAACACTGCTGTTGTAGCGGCTGCTGCCGCCGTAGCTAGCGGTGATGTAATGGGCACCCTCCGCCAGAGCGCTGCTGCTGTAGGTGGCCACGCCGCTGCCATTGATTGCGACGGTGCTGAGGGTGGTGCTGCCGTCTTGAAAAACGACTGATCCCGTGGGTGTGCCCCCGCCTGATAGAGCGGCCACGGTGGCAGTGAAAGTGACCGATGCACCCGGCAGCGCCGGATTGAGGCTGGAGGCCAGAGTGACGCTGGTATTCCCTTTGCTGACCACCTGCGCCAGCACGGGCGATACCTTGCCATGCAGCGTGGCACTGCCACCGTAGGTCGCGGTGATGTTATGGCTGCCCTCACTCAGGACGCTGCTGCCGTAGGTGGCCACGCCGCTGCCATTGAGCGCCACGGTATCCAGCGTGGTGCTGCCATCTTTAAACACCACCGACCCTGTGGCCGTGCTCCCGCCTGAGACAGGGGTGACGGAGGCCGTGAAGTTGACCGGGTCCCCCGGCAGCACCGGATTCGCGCTGCTGCTCAGGACGAGATTGGTCTGGATCGCGACTTTTTTGAGGGCCACCGCATACAGGTGAAGCGTGCGGTTAAAGGCATTGTCCACCTGGATCACAAAAGGCCGGTCCCCGGTGGTGGCAGTGAAGGTGCAGTCAATCCGCAGGCCCTTGTTACCGCCTAACATATTTTGATTCACGCTCAGTTCATCCGCCCCGGAGATGAACTTGACCCGCCGCTCCTCCACCCCGTCGCCATCCCAGCCGACCGTGTAAAAGGACATGACATAGGTGTGCCCGGTGTTGAGGCTCTGACTGCGCACCGTGACTGTCTCCGTGGGCACACCGCCATAGACAAAACGGGTGGCCAAACGTGCGCTGGCCGTGCCCCCCAGGGCAGTCAGTTCATTCGAGTCTGAAAAACCGATGACGTCCGTGAAACCGCTCAAGGCCAGTTGATTCGCCACGGATGCTCCAGGGGTCGTGAGCACGGGCACGGCGACGCCATTGACGGTCGCATCCCCCACATCACCAAACCGATAGGCCCACAGCGTCTCCCCATTGACGATGCCCGTGCTGGCATCGCCCGTCCAAGCCTGCGTGGTCCAGCTATCCGCCCGGACCGCAGAAGCCGAAATCAAAACAACCAACGCGAGGGAGAAAGAAGCGAAGACGGCTTTCATACTGGGTCAAAGTTTGCGATGCGCAGCGCCTTTGTCCGACAAGCCGGAGATAGACTTTGTAGGATGCTTCCTAAGTCCCCGTTGTCGAGTGCTAAAGCAAACACCTCCCCCGCCCCGTCTCGCACGTTGCCGTCTTGACCTGCTTGACCTGCTTGACCTGCTTGACCTGCTTGACCTGCTTGACCGCCCTGACCGCCTTGACCTCCCTCCCCCTCAATCGGGCAAGTCCAGTTCCGGCAACTTCAACCGCACCTCGCCAGATAGCACTTCATCACTCTCCGCCCCACGCAGCGCAGGCATCTGGAAGGTACCATAGCCGATCACCCGTGAGCCGTCCGTTGCCGGTGGCTGGCGCAGCATTCCGGTGAAGGGCACCTTGCGGGTTTCCCCATCATCCACCAGGTCAAAGCTGCCCGTGAAAGCACCCGTGGCCGCATTCAGCGTCACCTTCCAGCGTGTGCGATTGGCAGGCACCGTCACCGGGGCCACCACGCCCACGGTCCCATTCGCTGCCAGCCGCAGCGTCAGAGGAAGATCCGCGTTTGACTCACTGCCTGTGGCACTGTGCAGCACCTCGAATTCAGGGTTGTCCAGATTCAGTCCCAGGCGCTCAGCCAGCGTAATCGCCGTTGGTTTTTTCACCGGCGGCAGCCAGGGGTCCAGCACCACCCGCAGCGCCGTGGGGCCAAAGCCCGCGCGATAGCCAGCATCTTCGCCAGCCGACTTCACCCACGTCAGGTTCTGCGCATCCGTGTACTCCACCACCCGGCGCAGCGCGATGTTTCCATGAGGCTTCAGCTTCAGCAATCCGGCCACGTAGCTGCCCGTGCGCCCGGCCTTGTAGGGCCGCACAAACAGGCGGTGCCCCGTGTTCGCCGTGCCATCCGCAGGCAGCGCCGCGGTGAACTTGGCACCATCGGCCAGCACCGTCACCAGCTTCAGTCCGCCCTTCGCATCCACCGTCGCCACAGCATGGCCCACGCCCGCAGGCTCGCCCGGCAGCACTTCATCGGCCTGGGGCAGAGTCAGCGTGTAGGCCCCGGCATGAGCGGCCTTTTGCCCTGGCTTCGGCACCCACAGTTTTTCCACATTCGCAGAGGCCCCCAGTGGCCCGCCAAAGAGCTCCACCTCCGCCGTGCCCGGTCCCTCAATCGGCAGGGCAAAGGCGATGTCGTAGTAGTTCACCCCCTGGATTTTCAGGAAGCTGGCCTCCAGCATCTCGGTCTCCTCATTCACCGTCAGGCTGCCCTTCAGCAGCACCGCCGCAGCCTCACCCGCCAGGTGCAGCTTGCCCGTGAAAGTTTGATTCGTCGCCGCCACGGTGAGTTCCAGCTTGCCCACAGGCAGGGCCGGACTTCCCCCGGTCAAAAGCGTCTCATAACTTCCGGCAAAGGAGTGGTAAACCAGTGTCCCAGGCCGGATCGTCAGCGCATAGTTCAGCGACTCTGCCCCGATCACCGTCAGGCTGTAGCGGCCGCTGGGGCTGTTGCTCTTGTGGGTGCTGATGTACCGCGAAGGCTGCTTCGACAAGGCGGTGAAACGCGTGTCCGCTCCCCGCAAACCGGAAAGCTGATAACTCCGCCCGCTGGTCGCCATGCCATAGACCTCCATCTGATTATCCACCATGAGGATCAGCGGCGCTTTGGCGATGACCAGCTTGCCGCTCTTTTTCACCGCCGTCGCGCCAGTGCCGATCACGGCCTCCACCGCATACGTCCCGGCATTCACCGGTGGCTCAGTGCCCAGCGTCTCACCGATCTTGTAGGTGATCACAGGCACACCCGTGCCGCCCACCGTGCCGATGGCCTTGGGCGTTCCGTCATAGGTTTGCAGCAGGTTGATCAGCGTCAGCGCCGCAGGGTCGGCCACCACTGTCAGCGTCCGCACCACAGGCACCGCTGCCCGCACACTGGCATTGCCCGCCTGCGTGGCGCGCACCTTCACCACCCCGGTGCCGGTGAAGCTCAGTTGGCCGCCCGCCAGGGTCGCCGGGCCAGAGTCCACCGCCAGGGTGACAGGCAGGTCAGAACTCGCCGCTGCCAGCAGTTCCAGCACCTCGCTTTGATACGCTTTCGTCGGCAGCGTAAAGGCGATCTTTTGAGCCACCGGAACGACCGCATCTTCCGTGACTCGGAACCGGCGGATCACTGGCGTGGCCGCATTCCAGTTCGCATCCCCGGCCTGCGTGGCCTGGATCTCCACCAGCCCAGGCTGCCCGCTCAGCGTCAGCACATTCCCGCTCACGCTCGCCGGGCCGGACAGCACCGTAAAGCTCACGGGCAGGTTGGAGGCCGTCCAGGTGGACAAAACCACCGGCCCACTGTCTTTCGGACGATCTAGCATTTGCCCCCAGAGGATCGGCTGCTCACCCTTGGCCACCGTCAGGTTATAAATCACGGGTTCTGCCGGCGCATACTCCGCCGATCCCGGCTGCGAAACCTGGATGACGATCTCCCCCGCAGCCGTCACCGTGATCTGGTCGCCGGAAACAGTGGCTGGTCCGCTGAGGATCTCATAGCTGGCAGGCAGGCCGGAGCTGAAATCCGCATGGATGGTGCCCACCCGCGGCTGCCCATTCCACTTGCCGTCATACCCATTCCCAAAGGTGAAGCGTCTCCAAACTTGAGAATAGTTAGGCACATAAGCCTGAATGCCCGCCACCGTCCGGTTCACCCCACCGTTTAAAATCGCAAAAGTGCGCAGGCCCACTTGGCCCGGCACAATGAAGCTGCCCCCCACATAGACGCGACCAAAGGCATCCACTTCCAGGGTGCGAAAAGTCCCATTCTGCAGCAGCGGCACCGTCCCCCGCAGCAGCAGCCCGTCTGCACCCGCATACACATACACAGGGTCCACATCTTCGGCCTGCGGCACCTCGGCAAGGTCATGGACAAACTTGGACGTCACGCCCGGCGTGATCTGCTTTCCCGTCTCCCCATCAAAGATTCCCTGCTGCCCCACGATCACATGCCCATCGCGGGTGATGTGCAGCGCTTGGATCGTATTGATCGTCCCGCCATCATAGGTGTGCCGGAAGGTCTTGATCCTTTGCCCCGTCGGCTGCACCAGCACCAGCCGGGTGGCCTTCTCTCCGGCACCGCGCTCCCAGTTGGTCATCGTCCCGCCGATGTAGAGCTTGCCGTCGCTGCGCAGTTTCATCACCTCGACCGGGCCATCCGCACGCGAGACAAAGCTGCTGTCGCGGGAGCCATCAGACTCCAGCCGGGCCGCATAGCGCACCGCCGCCACATTCACCCCGCCGATCTGGGTGAAGCTGCCGCCGATGAAGACCGAGCCATCCCCCACCGGGGCCAGGGTAGTGACGGTGTTGTTAGGCCCGGCCACCGTATCGAAGGACTCATCGAAGGTGAAGTCCGATAAAAATCGGCACACCCGCAGGCGCGGAAAATAAACATCCGACCCTTCCGGGGTCACCCGGGTAAAGCTGCCAGCCAGAAAGATGAACCCCATATCATCCACCGCGATGGCGGACACCCCATTATCCAGTAGCGGCCGGAAATCTGGATCCACCGTCCCATCTGCCAGGATACGGCAAATGTATTTTTGTCCTGTGGTCTCACCATTCACCGTCACAGAGGTAAAATCTCCCCCGACCAAGTAGGTCCCATCGGCCAGCAGTTCGATGTCATTCACTGCCCCGTTAAAACTCGGCTGTGGCACCAGCGCGAGATTCGCGGGGATGTTTCGCACCGTCACCAGCGCCGTGCTGCTGGTGACCTCACCATGGATATTGGTCACCTTCACATAATACTCGCCCGCGTGGATGGTACCCATCGGGTAGATGCGCAGCGTCGCCGAATTGGCCCCGCTGATCCTGTCGTCATCCGTCAGCGGTTCACCCCGGTGATACCATTCGTAGAGCAGGCCAATCGGCTCACTCGCCGCCACCTGCAGGCTGAAGTCAGCCCCCACATCCACCGTCTGGCTCACTGGCTCCATCGTGAGGTCCGGGGAGCCGATGAGATAAAGCGACGCGGGCTTGCTGGTGAGGCTGCCCCCAGGGCTGCTGGCCACCAGGGTGTAGTCCCCGGCATCCTCCGCCGCCATGTTACGGACTGTCAGCACAGGGGTCGTGCAGCCGCTCAGCCACGGCCCATCTTCCAGCGCCACACCGTCCTTATGCCAGCGCAGCGTGTAGCCATTGTTGGCCGTCACCGCAGCTTGCAGTTTCACATCTGCCGCCGGCATGACATCCTGGCTCTGTGGCTGAAAGGTAAAGGCCAACGAAGACGCCATCCCTTGCAGAACAGCCAGCGACTGCAACGCCGCTTCATTGAGATGGGTGAATGAACCCGTCACCCACAGCCGCCCACGGGCATCTTGCTTCAGGTCAGTTACCTCATTGTTAAAACCAATGCCGGATGCAAAGGTGCTGTCTGGAAGGCCCGAAGGCTTCGTGCGATACAACACTCCCGCTCCAGCGATCACCAGCTTGCCATCCGGCTGCACCCAGAGGGCCATGCCGTTGTAGGTGTCCAGGCCTGTCTCTCGATAAAAAGAGCGCGTGTACCCAGGCTCAAAGCCACCCGCCTTTCCCCACCGGCGAAGAAGGTAATTAAAATTAGACGGCTGCATCGCCGTATCGATGCTGAAGAGACGGTCTTCGGCATCGATCGCCAGGCCGGATGATTCACCCGCCAGCGGCGTGTAGCTGTTGTCCTTCACTCCCGACCGCAGATACCGCACGCTGTTAGTAAACTGCGAGCCATTGCTGAGGCCGAACTTTCCGACCACCACCACCCGGCCATTTTGCTGGCGCACCATCCCGCGCACACTGAGGTCCTGCTGCCCCTCAAAAGTCGCATCCCTGGCCCCACTGGGCAGCAAGCGGCCGAGTCCACTGTCAGTCACTCCTCGGACGTAGCTGTTACCCGCCGCATCAGAACTGATGGCCGTACTTGCGTCTGAGGACAAATTCGCCGGGCCCACAAAGCCCGTATCCAAAGTCAGGTCGGCATTCAACTGCGCGATGCCCGCCTTTGGCACTCCCCCCAATCGGCTAAAAATCCCCTGCACCAGGATCTTGCCATCGGCCTTGAGATGAAGGTTGTAAACAAGCCCATTGAAGGCTCCGGCAGGCAAGGCAGTCACCCGCCCATCCACCTGTATCACCACCAAATTTTGTCCCGTGACCTGTGTGCCACCTGTGCCTGAGGCATGGTTAGACGCCAGCAACACCCGCCCATCCGGCAGCGGCAGAACGGCCTGGGTAGGGCCAGTCACCGTCACTCCCGCATTCGCATCCAGCGCAGAGTCGTTCTGGTTCACCGTCACCACGGCTGGCACCGTGCTGGCGGCACCCGCTTCATCCGTCACGGTGAGCTGGTAGCTGCCACTGTCCGCCCCATTCGCGTGGGCGATCACCAGGCTGGCCGTCGTCGCGCCGGAGTAGCGGCCCCCATTGATGATCTCCACGCCATCACGTTCCCAGACGTAGGCCGCCCCAGGCTCCGCCGTCACATTCGCCGTCAGCGCCACCGTGCTGCCAAAGACCGGCGTGGACGATGCAGGACTGGCGACAATCACCGCCGCCGAAGACATCAAAGGACCTCCCCACAGGGAACACAGCAGCACCGACGCACACAACCAACGCGAAACAGGGGGGAAAGCAGGCATGAAAAGAAGCCTCCTAATTACCACCCCCAGACTAAAAGATCCAATGAAAAAATCGCATCCCTCCCCCCACCAATCCCCCATGCCCCACCAAGCAACTACCCGTGCATTTCGCCCCAAAATCCCCACACCCCCTTGACCACCCCTTGACCACCCCTTGACCTCCCCCCCCACACCCCCTTGACCACCCCTTGACCACCCCTTGACCTCCCCAACCACCCTTTGCCCTCGACGCCGCTCGATTCAGCGATACGGAAAGAGTGTCCATGTCCCCCTCCCGACTCGATTTCCAGCTCGAAGCCCAGGCCACCGGCTCCCGTGCCCGTGCCGCCACCTTTCGCACCCTGCACAGCACGGTGCGCACGCCCCTGTTCATGCCCGTGGGCACCCAGGCCACCGTGAAGGCCCAGCTTCCCGAAACGCTGCACGAGTCCGGCTCGCAAATCTTGCTGGCCAATACCTACCACCTCCTCCTGCGGCCAGGGCCCGAGGTGTTTAAAAAGATGGGAGGCATCCACCAGTTCATGCAGTGGCCCGGCTCAGTCCTCACCGATTCCGGCGGCTACCAGATCTTCTCCCTGCCCCACTCCCGCTCCATGACGGAAGCCGGGGCCGTTTTCCAAAGCTACGTGGACGGCCAGCGCATCCTCCTCAGCCCAGAGCTCAGCATCCAGACACAGATGGCCATCGGCAGCGACATCATGATGGTGCTGGACCAGTGCATCCCCTCCACCGCCGATGAAAAAGCCGCGCGCAAAGCCCTGCAAGTCACCCAGCGCTGGGCCGCCCGCAGCCTCGCCGCCCGCGAAGATTCCCCCCAGTCCATGTTTGCCATCGTCCAGGGCGCACTCTACCCGCACCTGCGCCGCGAAAGCGCCGAGGGCCTGATGCAGATGCCCTTCGACGGCTTCGCCATCGGCGGCCTGGCCGTGGGCGAGGAAAAGGCCGAACGCGAAGACACCTGCGAGCTCACCGCCTGCCTGCTGCCTGCCGACCGCCCCCGCTACCTCATGGGCGTGGGCACCCCGCTGGATGTGCTGGAGGCCGTGCATCGCGGCGTGGACATGTTTGACTGCATCATCCCCACCCAGGTGGCCAAACGCGGCTCCGTCTTCACCTCCCGTGGCGTCATCCAGCTCCGCCGCACCGTGTACAAATTTTCCGACGACCGCCTGGACCCCGACTGCACCTGCCCCGTCTGCGCCAAATACACCCGCGCCTACCTGCATCACCTCACCAAAACGCAGGAGCCCCTGGGCTGGCAGCTCATGGGCCAGCATAACATTCACTTCTACCACCAGCTCATGCGCGAGATCCGCCAGAGCATCCTGGAAGACCGCTTCCTCCAGCTCTACCACGAAAAGCGCCAGATCCTCCAGGTTGAGGACATCGACCACCCCGTCACCACCGTCAAACCACCCGTCATCAGCCCAGACCACGCCCAGCGTGTGGGCGACTACGAACTCAGCGTCACCCCGGGCGAGCCCGCCCGCATCTTCCACATCACCACCGGCCAGACTATCTCCACCGATGCTGCCGCGCCGCTATGGAATGAAGAAGTGCCCCTGGCCCAGCACCTGCGCCTGCCCGCCGATGTGCCTGCGGAGGAGGCCACCCCGCTCATCCTCTGGGACATCGGCCTCGGTGCCGGGGCCGCCGCCATCGCCGCCATCCTCACCTACGAAGCCGAGGCTGAAAAAGGCCCCCTGCGCCCCCTCCACATCGTCAGCCTAACCAACGATCTGTCCGCCCTGCGCCTCGCCCTCAGTCATAAGCGCCACTTCCCCTACCTCCGCCACGGCGCGGCAGACACCCTGCTGCATCGCGGCACCTGGACCTCCCGTTACAAACCCGGCCTCACCTGGACCCTCCTCCAAGGCCCCCTCGACGAAACGCTCCCCAACGCCCCCACCCCGCCCGAACTCACCCTCCACCAGCCCCTCCCCGGCATGGAGCTCCCGCAAGGTGTGCCCGAGAGGTGAACTTCCTTCCTCTGATAAGTTAAACGAATACTCGCTACCTAATCCAACAATCGTCAATGATGTTGCTGCAGATGAAAAATTTAGCCCTCGATCAACTTTGCGCGGGATTATTAATATTCGCAGCGGGTATCTATTTCGGAAGTGTGGTTTTTTCTGCGATAAAACATGGCGAAATTGAAGTAAAGGCCCGCCCTTACAAGAAAAGTGAAAACCCATTGATATTCGCAGTATATACTGCGCTTGCCTTTCTGTGTTGTTCAATTTGTATTGTCGCACTGGCAGTCAAAGCAATCATGATATTAGTGTGAAGCAGAAGCATTATTCAAAAAGCAGCAGCATGCCCGAATAGTCCAAAGGCAATGCCTGCCCCCTGCATGGCCGCACGCACAGCACCCCACACCAATCGCCCGCCGCCCCTCCCCGACATGGAGCTTCCCCAGCCCCCCCAAGGAGCGGGACTTGCCAAGTCCCGGCCTTTGAACCTGCGCATGCCCTCAAGCCTCGCCTCCAGAAGAGTGGCAAAAGGGGTCAGGTGAAAGATGAAGCCATCGAACTCGGCATCAGCAAATCCTGATCCAACACCTTGTTAGACCTAGCTCCACCCCAGCACGGCGTATGTCTTGAAGACCCGCCATACACAACACTTACAGTGTAGGCTCATAAAGTTCGAGGTGCAACCATCGAACTCCGCTAAGGTAAATGCGTGAACCTTTGGAGATATCAAATATCACCTCCCTCTCACCCCTAAAAACAGAATTTTCCCCAAACTGAAGTGCTAACTCATCAATTTGTAGAGCAACGTTAGAATATCCAATATGGATATCTAAGCACTCAGGCATTTTCCAATATTTTGTATATTCACATAGTTCACCCTTTTCGCCTCGCATGCACAATGCACATTGATCAATGAAAAACGCTCCCTCTTTCTCAACACCGTCCAATCCAATGATATGAACACCCAAGTCTTGCATTTAATGTGTAACCTTTCCTCCTTGTAAAATTTTCCAATGTGAACCACCTGACAACTGCACGTCCCATTCAAAAATTTCCCCCGACACAGATGCCAGGCATAGGGTGTTTTACAAACATCTACCTCGTCGTTAAAAATCAACCATGAAAACCTCTCCATCCCCTCATTCTGAAGCGCCTGATGTGGCGGCTGGCAAATTTCTGCGGTAAGCATGCGCCTGCCTTGCTTGAATCTGTGGTGGCCAGACGGGTGGGCATGGACAAGGCTTATGATGGGGATGCGTTGCGCGAGCTCATGGAAAGTCAGGGAATGAAAACCTGCATCTCGCCACGTACCCACCGGGTGGAGAACTTCTTTGAGAAGATCAAAAGGATGCGACGCATCGCCACGCGCTATGACAAAACAGACGTCTCTTTCATGGCTTTTGTCCTGCTTGGCATCTGCACCTTATCCCCCAGAAACCAATCCTAAAACACTCCCTAACAATAAGGTTGTAATTTCAACCGGATAAGAAGCTACCTGACACCGACCGCTGCATTTAAAGCCGGAATCCATCCAAGCACGGATTGCCAGGCAGCAAGGTCATCTTTTTACCTTTTTATCATCAGCAATCGGCGAAGCACATTTCAGTAGCATAACAATGGTCACGGCTCACCTCGTTGTCATCGCCTTCATCTTCACCACCTCGAGATCTTTACCCTTGACCTTGCGGATGGGCAGGAGTTCTTCATGGTTCCAGCGATCATCAGGTGCGCCGCTGATGAACCAGTCACCACCATTGTCGGCGAGGATCATGCCGTGGATTTTGAGACCTTCTAGAATCACTTTTGCGGCTCCGGTGAACTTCGAGGTGTCAAAGTTGGCCTTCAATCGCACGCGCATGCCCATTGGCGGTAGGTTCTCGTCTTTGTGCGTGCTGGCGAAGTGCGTGGCAGGCGGCACATAAGCACGGCGGCTTTTTTTCACCGTGAAACGCAGCGCATGCGTGAGCTTCTTCGTGCCGCAGATTTCATCGTAGCGGGCGAGGCCCGGCAAAATGGGCAATCCGGCCGCATCGGCGCTCGTCCAGCCTGCAGGGCGGGGTTTGGGTTTCTTCAAATCAAACACGCTGCCGCTGTAGGCATTCCAGGCCTTGCCGCCATCGATGGGAAAGGCACGGTAGATCTCGTAGAGCTTCCAGTTGTCTTTATCGAGCACGAGCACATGGCGGTCGCCATCGCTTTGGGGGCCACCTTCGATCCACGCCTCCGGCGGGATCGGATAAGGGCCGGGATCGCTCTCGTCTTTGGCTTCATTGAAGTGCACCGGCACCTTCGGTTGCTCACCACCGACGACGAAATACGGTATGCCCCCTGGCTGCCCCTTCCACACCAGGCCAAAGTCTTCGTGCAAACTCGTCTCCGCGCCGATAGACGCGATGATGGCATCGCTCAAAGGATCGACTTCATCTTTGGAAACACCGCGATTCCATTCGTCATCCCCTGGCATGATCAAAGCGCCCTTGAGATCGGCATTCTGGCCGACCTTGATTTGCGGATGCTGGGCAAAGGCACCCACCGTGCAAGCGAGGATGAAGAAGGCTGTCGTTTTCATAATGAGTTAGGTGGACATCGAAGCGCTGATGCTTTTGGACGCAAAAGGATTCCATACGGAGAGGGCGGGACATCTCACTCATCAGTCGGTTCAGATCCTGTCACGGATAGAGCGCACGATGGAGTCGCTGAGGAAGCATCCGCGCGAGATATCACGGGACTTGGCAAGTCCCGCTCCTTGGGCTGCCCATCATGACGACAGAGCTTTTCGGAAACTCATTCGCCTCCATCCGCCCCCAATCCCCACGCCCTGGCGGGCGCAGCTACACCCGAAGCCCCCCGTAGCTGCCCGCGCCAGCGGGTGGCCCGCCTCGAAAGCTCTCACTCCCCTCGAGCTTCCCTAAACGCCACGCCCTGGCGGGCGCAGCTACACCCGAAGCCACCCCTTGTAGCTGCCCGCGCCAGCGGGTGGCGCGCCTCGAAAGCTCTCACTCCATCAAGCTTCCCCAAACCCCACGCCCTGGCGGGCGCGGCTACACCCGAAGCCCCCCGTAGCTGCCCGCGCCAGCGGGTGGCCCGCCTCGAAAGCTCTCACTCACCTCGAGCTTCCTCGCCCCCCAATCCCCACGCCCTGGCGGGCACGGCTACACCCGAAGCCTCCCCTTGTAGCTGCCCGCGCCAGCGGGTGGCCCGCCTCGAAAGCTCTCACTCCATCAAGCTTCCCCAAACCCCCACCCCCTGGCGGGCGCGGCTACACCCGAAGCCTCCCCTTGTAGCTGCCCGCGCCAGCGGGTGGCCCGCCTCGAAAGCTCTCACTCACCTCGACCCTCCCCAAACCCCACGCCCTGGCGGCCGCAGCTACACTGCCGCGAAGCGTCATGGACTGCGCCAGTCCTCTGGCGCTTTCGTAAAGCTCACTCGCCTCCGTCCGCCATGGAGCGCAGGCGTCCCGCCTGCCGTTTCACGCGTCTCGCGGGAAACCGTTCTCCCACCCCGCAGCCCATGCCTGGCACCCCGCAGCAGCCACCTCGGTTCACGGTCTTCGGCGGGACGCCGAACACAGCACGCGAGACGCGTGCGCTCCATCCCACTCCCCAGCGGGCGCAGCCACTCCTGCGCCCGTCGTCATCTCCCCCATCACTCCTCGATGCGGGCCTTCCACTCGTCGGAGTTGCCTTTCAGTTCGGGGGCGTACATGGCCTCGATCTTTGTGGGCAGGGCGCTGAAGCGGCCAGGGATTTCGGCCTTCACGCGGTAGCTCAGGTTGTGCGTGCCTTTGGGCAACCGCTCGGCAAAGAAGGCCACCTTCTCATCGCGGAATTCCTGGTACGCAGGCAGGCCCTCATAGGTCCACCCGCTCTGCACCTTCACGGGCTCAAAACCGGCGGGTTTCAGGTCCTCGATCAGCACATACTCGTAGTCGTTTTTGCTCTCCACCGACAGCTCCACCTCGATGAGGTCCCCGCTCTTCACCGGGCTGTCGCTGGCGATTTCCTCGCGGCGATACTTCAGCCCCGTCTGCGTCACCACTTGGCCGCGCCCGCCTGCCACCTTCTGCTCCGGCTTCTCCTCGATCAGTTTGTAAAACTTGCGCCGCGCCTTCACCTCCAGCCCAGCGGCGGGGATGTTGTCCTCCTGGGAAAACACCGTCAGGTAGGCATTCACATACAGCGGGGATTCGCCCAGTTTGCGGATCTCCAGCGTGTGCTCGCCCGTGGTCAGGGCCTCGCCCTCCAGCACCAGGCTGCCATCGAAGGTGAACAGCGTCTCCTTTGTGATCTCCACCTTCTTCACGGACTTCCCGTCCAGCAGCAGCTCCACTGTCTGCTGCGGGCTGGTTTCGCCGCTGGCCTTCGCATAGATGGCCAGGGCCTCGATGACCGCCGCCGTATCCTTGGTGCTGTTCCAGTAGGTGCCGTTGCGGCGATTGTTCAGCAGGTACTTGGCGATTCGCGGGGCCGTTTCATCCTTCGGATTCGCCGCCACCAGCAGGCGCAGGAAGACCGCCTGAGTTTCGATCTGGTCCTCATACCAATACCACCACCAGCCGCCCTGCGGCAGGTCCAGGTAGGCCGTCTGGTTCTCCTCATCCTGCTTCAGAAACTGCTTCAAATTGCGCAGGCACATGTCGCGGCGTTCATCCTCCTCCACCGCATCACAGGTTAGGCCCAGCAGGGCCACGCTGTAGCGGGAGAGCTTCTCGCGCTGTTCATAAAGCTGGTCGCGCATCGCCTTGTTGCCCGCTTTGTACTCCACCAGCACGCTGTGGATCAGCGCATCCAGGTTATCCGGGTAGCCTTTGCGATCCTTGTGCTTCACCGGCAGATTCAGCCGGCGCAGCTCCTCCGCCTCATGGCGTGCCAACCATTCCACCCCCTGGCGGATCAGGCCGTCATTCAGGTCAAAGCCGGTGCGCTCCGCCGACTTCAGGCCGTGCATCACCACCGCCGTGATGTGGGGGGAGGACTCGCGCCCGCCCGGGAACCAGCCCCAGCCGCCGTCGCCATTGCGCATGGCCTCCAGGCGGGCCAGGCCCGTCTTCGCCATCTTCTTCACCTCGTCCTCGTCAAAGACAGGCTCTAGGTTAGACCGCCCCTTCCACTGCTTCGCGCGCTCCTCCGGTTTGCCGATCTGCTGGGCATTCAGGTTCGTGCGTTTTTCCTTCACCGCCTTCAGGTCCACGCCCAGGTCCTTCAGCACGCCCAGGGTGATCACCGTGGGGACAAAGCGGTTCAGCGTCTGCTCCGTGCAGCCATAGGGATAAGCCACCAGATACGGCAGCGCATCCACCAGGGCCATCGCCAGCGTGGGGGAGTAGCGCACCTCCAGGCGGGACTGCTCCGGCTTGCGCTCCGCAGGCACCTTCAGCGTCAGCTTGCCACTGGCCTCATCCGGGCGCAGGGCCAGGCTCCAGGAGTCCGTCTTCAGCAGGCCGTGGGTGTAGGCCGGGAAGGTCATCTCCATGGCGTCGCTATCCTTCTGCGCCAGCGCCTTCACGCGGATCTTCGCCTCGCCTTCGCCGGTGACTTTCACCCGCCAGTCAAAGCGCTTTTCGCCATGCGCGCCGATGTCCGCCGCCGCCTGAGTGGCCTGCCCTTTCTCCAGGAATTCCAGCACGCCGCCCTCCAGTTCCAGCACTGCCTTCACGCTCTGCGCCACGTCCATCTCATTGTGGACGTTGGCCGAGATCACCACCTCATCCTTTTCCACAAAGAAGCGCGGGGCCTGCAGCCTCACCATCAGGTTCTTCCGCGTGATGACCTCCACCGCCGCCTCCCCCACCTGCGTGGACGGGCCCATGACCCAGGAGCGCAGCTTCCACGTCGTGAGATTGTCCGGCAGCGTGAAGTTAAACTCGCCCGCGCCCTGTGCATCCGTGGTGAAGTCCGCGATCCACACCGCACTGTCCGCCAGATTGCTACGGATCATCGGCTGCGGGCCTTCTTCAGCGCCAGCAGCACCGCCTGCGGCAACGCTATCTGCAGACATTTCGAGGGCCATCACCGCAGGCGCAGGGGCTGCCATCGGTGCCACGTCCATCGGCGCACCGGGCGCTGCCATCGCGAGACCTTCTTTAAACTCCCTGCCCATCCGCCTCTTGGCCATGCCACTTGTCTCAAACGCGCCCGCGCCCCCAGACGCAAAGGGATCGCTCTCATTGTAATGGAACTCACCATCCGCCACGCTGCCGCCAAAGATCCCCAGCGGACTCATCCAGCCCCCAAGGCCTGTCTCCAGCGCGTGCAGGGAGTCCGTCACCTCCGGGTAATGGCTGCGTTTCCAGCCCCAGAAAAAGGGACGGATGTCTTGCTGATTGCTGCCGCCGGAGATGTACTCCAGCGCCTTGTCATAGGCCGTCAGCACCACCTTGCCCACAAAGGGTTTTCCGTCCTGGTCCTTCACCCGCACCTTCACCTTCGAGCCCTGGCCCGGGAGATACGTCGCGCTGTCCGGCGTCAGCTCCACCGTGGCGATGCGCTTCTTCGGCGGCACGATGATCTGGCGTGTCACTTGGTGTACCCGCGCCGCGCTCACGGTATAGGCCTCCAGGAAAATATTCGGCTGGTCCGCCTCCGTCAGGGTGAAACGGTGCGTCGTGCTCTTGCCCTCCAGCTTGATCCACACTGGGTCTGGATACCTCCCATCTTGGGTCCGCAAAAACAGCGCCACCGTGCTGCCAGCGCGGTTCGTGTTCAGCGTGATCTCCACCTCTTCCCCAGGGGCGTATTCATCCTTTTGGGTGACGAGTTCCAGGTCATCAAAGCGGAAGTCTTTGCCCTCCTCAAAGCCCTCGCCGCGGGCCGTGGTGAAGCTGATGCCCTCGATCTCATGCCCCGCCTTGTCCTTCAGCTTGACCGAGACGCGATACTGCCCGCCCCGCGCCAGGGTAAAGCGCGCCTTCACCGTCGGCTCGCCCTCCTTCAGCGCCACCTCGGCTGTGTACACAGCCTCCTCCGTCGGCTGGCCATCCTTGCCATACGTGATCCGATAAACGGTTAGGCCGCCTGTGGCCTGCACCTCGCGGCCATCCAGCGTGCGCGCATTCACCGTCGCCTCCGCCGCCTCGCCCGTCTGGTAGTAGCCCTGGTTCAGCGAGACATAGACCTCAAACGGACGCCGCGCCGCCAATACGCTGCCCGTGCCAAAGATCGTGCGGCGGCTCTGGTCCGTCACCTCCGCCTCGATGGCATAGCTGTGGTCCTCCTGGCCATGCAGTTCCTTCGCCAGCGCCGTATCCACCTTGATGGTGAAGGTGCCATCCGCATTCAGTGGGGATTCACCCTCGGCCACCAGCTCCGGCGGGTCCGATTGCCAGCGCACCCACGGGTAGCGCGGGATGCAGAAGCACCAGCGGTCCGCCCCCGGATACCAGTCATAATAACTCGCGCGCCAGCCATACCCCGCGCCGAAAAGCCAGTCCCACGGGCCGATGGGAAACCAGCGCTCCGTGTGCGCGCTGCGCTGCACCTTGTACTTCACCTTCCCCTCCTTCACAGGGCCGCCAAAGTAGTAGTCCGCCTTCACCTTCACCTCAAAGCTGTCGCCCAGCGCCACCGGTGTGGTGGGGGCATCCACCTTCACTTCAAACTCCGGCTTCTTGTACTCCTCCACGCGAAAGCTGTGATTCCCCACATGCTCCAGCACACCGCCTTTCCGCTGCGCCTCCACGGCCATGCCGTAGCTGCCCAGGGTGGCTTCATCCCCGAGCTCCAACACATCATTGATGGCCCCGGATTCATCGGCCTTGTAGGTCTTTTCCGTCACCTTTTCACCACGGGGATCGGTGATCGTCACCTTCATCACCGCATCGGCAAAGGCATGGCTGTCCAGCTTCGGATCATAGCCCACCTGTCGTGCCCAGGCCTTCCACTTCACCTCCTGGCCCGGACGATAGACCGGGCGGTCCGTGATGGTGTAAAGGCGGGTCTGCGCATTGAACCAATCCTGCCCATGGTTAAGATTCAGATACTCAAATCCCAGATACGCCAGCCTGCCATCCTTGTCTTTGGCCTGGACCAGCCATCGGTATCGATTGATTTGGTCTTCCTGCAACTTCACTTGGCCCTGCGCATCCGAGGTGATCTGAAGGTCTTTGAAGCTGTATCTTAAATTGGGTCTGTTATTCCCTCGGCGATCCACCCACTCCTGCCCGTAGCCAAAGAACTTCACGGTCGCTCCCTCCACGGGTGCGCCCGTGGCGGCATCCGCCACAAAGTAATGGCCCACTCCCACCTGCTTTGTGTGCACGATCACCAGCCCCTCCAGCCACAGCAGCGCCCGCGTCTGGTGCCCGCCTTCAAAGCGGCCCTCCACCAGCCAGGCCCCGGCCTCCTTCAGCGGCGTGGGCACCGTCACCCGGCGATCCCAGTGGTTCTCACGCGGCTCCAGCTTCTGCTCCCAGGCCACCGGATCTCCGATCAAATACTTCTTCCCGTTGCCTTCCTCCAGCAGGCGCTGGCCGATGCTCTGGATATTCGCCCGCTGCCAGTCAAACTCTGTGGGCGAGCTGCGCAGGTACGCCTCCGTATCCGCCAGCAGCTTCGCCACATTCACCCGGCGGGCGGAAAAGGAAACCTGCGTCGCATTGCGAAACGTCAGCAACAGCTTCGCCTCACTGCCCGCAGCCTGCGGGAGCTGCGGATCCAGCCGACCCTGGTGGTCTGTGATCTCCTGGAGGCTTGTCGTCAGCATCTGAGTCCAGGTGAATTCGGGGGTGACAGAAGTGTCATCGCCAGCCACATCCGGCAGGAGATTGAACGAACTCCGGTTACGCTTCTTATTCAGCAGCTTTTGCTCTTTCTCTGTCAGCTTCGGCAGCACCGCGATGCCATTCTTCAGGGCCTCCACCGCTTTCGGGTACTGTCGGCGGTCGGTCCATTCATCCGCCAATTCCTTCCAGATTTCCGCCCTTTTCATGGCACTTTCCTCGGGATCATTCGCCCGGGCTTTCAGCAGTTCCATGAAGTTCCACTCCGGCGGCAGCGTGATGCGCTTCGGCCCCGTGGCCAGCCGCACCACCGTTTCATCATCCTTCAGCGTGTGCAGCGCCGCGATGCCCTCGCGCGTCGCCCCTTCCTTTTCATCCGCTTCAAAACGCAGCCCCAGCCCCTCCAATGTGCGCACCGAGAACCACCCCTTGGCCATCCCAGCGAAGTTCCGCAGCGAATCCTTCTTCTGCCCAGGGTGCAGTTTTCCCATCTCCTGCCAAAGCCACAAAATGCGCTCGCCATCGTTCCTGGCCGCAGCCCAGGACTCCGCCGCCTTGAAGTAAACAGGATCGCCCTTTTCATCCACCGGATAGCCCGTGGCCGGAGCATCCAGCCCGCTCTGCTCATCATAGTCCGGCAGCGGCCCCTGGATATCGGTCAGGTTCAGCAGGCTCCAGACCGCGCGCGATTGATAGAGACGCCTGCCACTGTATCGTTCGCTGGGTGCCAGCCCCGAGGCGAGCAGGCTCATCACCGCGATCTTCTCCGACACCGTCGCCTCCGCAGGCTGCGCCTTCCACGCCGCCTCCAGAAGTTGCAGCGCACGATGGCGGTCGCGCAACTCCGTGCCCACAAAGTTCCCCCCTCGAGCATAGCGGTAGGCCTCACGCTGGAACTTCCCATCAACGATCAGCCCGCTGTGCTCCAACCGCCCAAAATCCACCGCGGCCTGCATCAGCAGCCTCCAGTTTTTCGGGTGCGTCTTCACCGCCATCTCCAGCAGCTCCTCCTGCTCCGCCAGCACAGTCGGGCTGTTCAGCCTGGCCAGAGCCTCAAACGTGGCGGACAGCAGCTCCGCCCTCGCATCCGCAGCCTTCAGCCCCGTCTTCCCCAGGTCCGCCGCCTCCCGGTGATTGCCCTCGGCGGACAAAGCCTTCACCTTCGCCAGGATCGCCTGGGCATCTTGGGCAGGGCTGGGGGTGGGCATGAGAAGGAAGACGAGGGGGAGCCAGAGAAAATGTTTCATACCGCAGTGTGGGTTTTACCAAAGCGCATGACGAGAGACAAGCCCACCTCTTGGGGTGTTCAGGTTCTTTTTGTCAAATTTCCGCCCCCGAGGGGGAGCGCGGACAGCGACACCGCGAAGCGTCCTGCACTGCGCCAGTCCTCTGGCGCTTTCGTAAAGCTCACCCACTCCCGTTCGCCATGGAGCGCGGGCGTCCGGCCTACCACTCCGCTCCCGCTAGCTCTGCTGGTGTCTAGCCTTCAGGCGATCTTGGAAAAGGTCCGGCAGGTCATTGAATCGCCTAAAGGCTAGACACCCACAGACCGAACACACCCGAACACCTTGCCACACTTCCTGTTAATCCTGCCATCTTGCTAATCCTGTAAAAAAGCGCGCCCCACTCCTCCAGGCCCCCGTCCGCCCCCAAACCCCACGGCACTTGGCAAGTCCCGCTCCTTGGGGATGATCATCCCACCTCGCCCCCAAACAAAAGCCCCCTGGACTCTTGCGAATCCAGGGGGCTGAGAGAGCGGCTTTCCCGCGAAGTTTTAGAGGCCAGCAGGCACCATGGCCTGGCTGCTGGTCCCGTCGGTGAAGATGATGAGGACCACGATGTTGCCATCGCCATCGATCACCAACTGTTCCCAGCGGCGGTCGGTCGTGCTGGTGGTGTCAGAGCCGGGGAAGTCGATGGTAGAGACCGTCTTCATGCCATGCAGGGTGGTGCCCAGAGGGTCACCGCTGCGCAGCACCAGTTCCAGTTCACCGCCGTTCGGCTCCTGGCGCCACAGGCCCTTGTCATTCACACCGGCCACGATGCCAGGTCCGGTCACCTTGCCCAGGAAGATCATCTGCTCCTGCCCGCCCACCATGGGGATTTCCAGGCTGGAGAAGGTGGCACCCGTGATGCCTGGTGCGGCATCGCCCACTTTGACGACCATGCGCATCGTGCCGGAGACATCGGTGAACAGGGCATGCACATCGGTCGGGGCTTTGCTCACGCCGTCACCGTTCACATCCAGCCAGGTCTTCCAGGCACCGCGGTTCAGGTTGGTCAGCCAGCCACCCCAGGTGTTGCCCACCTTGGAGCCCACAGGCATGCCAGCGATGCCGCTGTCGCCGCTGCGCAGCACGCAGGTGTAGCTACCCGTCGCCGCACTGCCGCGCCAGATGCCATCGCCTTTCTGGCCACTGGTGTTGTCACCGTTCTTGTTGAGCAAACCACGGAAGCTGATGACGCTGCCAGAGCCCATCGTTGGGCGCTGGATGCGAGAGAAGGTCGCCCCACCCGTGCCAGGTGCCACGTCGCCTGTGAAGACAGCCCGCACTGGAGCGCCCAGATTGTTCACGGCGTGGTACCAGATGCCTTCCTTGTTCGTCTTCGTCACAGCGGCAAAGACAGCGTTGCCTGTGCCATCCATACGGGCAGGATCTGAGAAGGCGCCCATCAGGTTGCCAAAGTTTTCCGAGGTGCCAGGAGCCGGTGAATTCTCACGGGCCACGATCTGCATGGAGACGGTGCCCAGCGTGCGGTCCACCCGGTTGCGCACGATCGCCGTCGTCGTGCTCGCCCCGCCAAAGGTCACGGAATACATCGCATCGCCCTTGTCGGCAGCCGTTTTGGCCGTGGCATACACACCAGCGCAGAAGGTCTTGATAAAGACGCCCGGCAGGCCAGGAACAGGATCCCCTTCACGGGCCAGAAGACGCATGGAGGAACCGCCGATCTCGCTCCACACACCTGTGTCGTTGGCGGAGGTGACCCCACCGGTGCCGATGCGCATGGAGGCCAGCAGCGTCACTTCACCATCTTCATTGATGCCTGGCACGATCGGCAGGTAGTCAAACGTGGTGCCTGCCGCATCCGGCACGGTTTCACCCGTGCGGGCCACCATCCACACATTGCCCGTGGTGCCAGCCTTCCAGACACCCTGGGAATTGTTCACCGTCACAGCCGGTGAGCCAGAACCCACGATGAGGGAACCAGGGAACACTACGGTCCCATTTTCAGCCACGTAGCCACCACGACGCAGGATGTCATACAGACCGATCTCAGACACACCATCGCTGCCCTTCACCGGGTTTTCCGTCACGATGTCCTTGCCGGCATCCTTAGCCACCGGAATGACGGTGAGACGGGCTCTTGCCTGGATGTTGATGAGGAAGGGATTTTCATTCGGGTCATTGCTGGCGATCTGTAGAACCCCCGAGCGCACCCCGCCCAGATAGCCGGTCGGCGTAAAGGTGACCGCGAAGGTGGTAAAGCTGGCACCAGCCACCGTGGTGCTGCCCAGGGCAGTCACGGTGAAGTCCGCAGGATTCGTCCCCGCCTTGGTGATGACCAGGTTTTCCAGATTGGCCTCCCCAGTATTGCGCACCGTGAAGGTGATCGGCGTGCCGCTCTGGCCAGCCAGCACCACTTCAGGAATCACCACCGTCGAGCTGCCAGAGGTCAGCACCGTGCCGGAAGGATACTCCACGGAGATGTCCGCAGGGAGCTGATCCACATTGAAAGGACCGGCAGCGTTGTTCGCTTCGTTCGCCTCGATCACGGCCTGCGTGGAGTCCAGGTACACCCAGGCGGTGGTCGCACCACCCAGATTCACTCCGGTGATGTTCACCGTCGTGGTGGTTCCAGAAGGCAGATTCACCAGGTAAGGGGTGCCGATGGCACCGCCGCCCGCATAGGGATTGCCGTTGTAGATACGCAGCACCACGTTGTTAAAGGACTGGCCTGAGCCCGGATCATTGCTGACCTGGATGCTGAAGTCTGCTGAGGTGCGGGGCACAACGTTGGAAAGCGTCACCGTGCCGAGGCTGATGTCCGCATCGGCCGCCTGGATGTCCACCACAGCCGTGTTATTGCTGGTCTTGCCATTCGCCGTCACTCGCAGGCCCAGACTGCCGACGTAAGGTGTGTTATAGGTCACCGTCACCGTCACGCCCGTGGCGTCTCCGTAGATGCCGTCGCCGTTCAAGTCCCAGCTATAGTTCACGATAGGGTCGCCATCTGGGTCATAGGAATTGGAACCGTCCAGCGTGATCGGCTGGCCCACCTTGCCCGCGTAACCCTGGAAGCCGCCCAGAGGCAGTGCCACGGCCACCGGGGCCACGTCCGTCGCCACCACCGTCACCTGCACGGTGGAGGTCTTGATCAGCGCCGGGTCATTGTTGTCCTTCACCCGCAGCGTCACCGTGTAGGTGCCGGTGGTGGCGTAGCCAGGATTGGTCACCTGGGATCCGGTCGCATCCGGCGTGGTCCAGTTCAGGCCATCCGCTGCATTCCAGTCCCAGAGGTATTCCACGATGGCGCGGTCAGGATCCAAGTGATAGGAACCGGCGGCGCTGAGGGTGAAGGAGCGGAAGCCAACCTTGTTGCTCTGCTCGCCCACTTCGCCGATCACCGGCACCGGCGGTGCCTGCGTGACGGAGGCGGAAAGGATGAGCACGCCGTGCGCGGTGCTCAGGTCATTGTAGCTCGTGCTGCTCGGCCAGTCCTGGCTGATCCAGCGTCCATCCGGCTGCTGACCAAACATGTCATTTGCCGTCCGGAAGCTGGGCGACAGGGTGGCAGGCAACTGTGTGGCATCGCCCAGCAGCCAGCCCGTCATTTCCTTCTTCCAGTCGCGGGAAGTTCCGCTCACGGTCACATTCGTGATGCCCTGCAGGGTCAGGCCTTTTTTAATGCCGTACATGGCATACCAGTTACCTGCCCAACCAGCACCCACGATGCCGCTGTTGCCACCATCGCGATTGGCATCCCAATACGTCTGTAGGAAGCCCATGGCGCGGTCCACATTGTCATTCCCGGTAAAGCGGTTGGCAAAGGCCATGGCAGCGAGCAAACCGCCTGTTTTAGCGGTGTTAAGCCACGAGCTATTCGAGCCATAACCCACACCACCATTGGCATTCTGCACGACTTGGAAGCCGTACACAGCATTGTCCAGGTACCAGGTGGGCGGCGTGATCTTCAACCGGTCCAGCCCGGCTTTGTAGCAAAGGATCGGCCACTGCTGGGCTGAACCGTCGTATCCACTTTGGGAGGCGGATGTCACCGAATATACATAAGACCCGCGCACGGTACTGTCGCCCATGCACCACTTGAAGGTGTCCAGCAGGTCGATCACCAAGTCGTAGTAGCTCATGTTGATGAACGGACCGCTGGGGATGATGGCCGCCTGGGCCGCCGTCGGATTGCGGTAGGCAAAGATCACGGCCATGCCTGCCAAGGAGTTCACATACGTGCCATGGCCACCATTCCAGAGGTAGGCGCCTTTGCCGTCATTGTCATCATCCACATCCCGCACGGCGATGCCATCGCTGTGGTCTGAGATGTTTTGCAGGGCACCGTAGTTGGTGCCAGCGCCCACACCGATGAGGAAGTTCAGACCACGACGGACGGTGTCTGTATAAACCCACTCCACCGAGTCATTGCCAGGAAGGTGCCCCTGCTCTTCAAAGGCCAGCACGCTAGCCCCGGTGGTGCCAAACCCGTAGTCCGAATTCGACTGATACCAGTAAATGCGGTCCGTGTTCAGCTCCAGAGCGCTGTTGTAAAGGTACACCAGGGCTTTTTCGATGGCGATGTTCGAGCGCTCGTCCAGATCTACGGAGGGCAGCACGCGCACCACGGAGGAACGCGAGGCACTGGCCCCGGTAGAGTCCGTCACCGTCAGCGTCACCGTCTTGGAACCCGCCGTGGTAAAGGTATGCGGCGCAGTAATGTATTTCACGTTGCTCACCGCCCCAGAGGTGTCGGTCGTGCCGTCGCCATAGCTCATGCGATAGGTGAAGGGCGCTGTGCCACCCCACACGCGTCCCCAGACGTTGATCGAGGTATTGATCAGGGCATTCGCATAGGTCGGGTTCTGCGTGTAGCTGGGCATCATGGCCACCTTCAGCAAGGCCTGGCCGCTGGAGGTCGTCGTGTTCAGGCTGTTGGTTGCCACCACACGCCAGTAATACACACTGTTTGGATTCAGGCCGGAGATCGGCACGCTCACGTTCACGGGGGATGTCCCGCTGCCGATGCTCTGCAGGGCGGTCGTCACCAGGCCCGCATCAAAGGCGGCACTGGTGGAATACTGGAAGCTCACCGTCGTCACCGCACCACCGGGATTCACCTGCGCCGTCAGCGTCGCCGCTGTGGAGCTCTGGCTCACCGCCAGGCGATTGCTGATCACCGGCGCGCTCTGTGCCCGTGCCGTCAGCGGCACACTGAAAGGATTCTCATCGGGATCGTTCGAGGCGATCACCAACTGCGCATTTGCCAGCGAGGCCGTGGCCGACTGAAAGCGCACCGTGAAGTTGGTCGTGGCACCAGCGGCCAGGACGACCGCAGGGGCAGACTGAAGGCTGAACTGGGCCGCGCCCGCGCCGGTGAAGCTCACCGCGATCCCCGTCATCCCACCCGCGCCATCGTTGCGCACGGTAAACACACGGTCAATCGTGCTTCCGATCACCATGTTGCCAAAATTCACAGCCGTAGCCTGGTCATCCGCCAGCGCTGGGTCTGTGACTGCGGCACCATTAAAAAGCGACACATCTGCCACCATCAAGGAACCACCTGCGATCTGCCCGCCATTGGTGTTGAAGTTCCCATCTGCATCCCCGGCATCGCGCGCATCCTGAATCCAGAAAACGGAGGACAGCAGGGTGTTTGCCACATTCAATACATAGCCTACCGCATCGTATACAGCCAGGCGGCCCAGTTTCACCGTGTAACCATCACCCGCAGTCGCGGCCGTGGAAGTCAGCGTCACGGAGTAGTCACCTGCCAGCAGCAGTTGCTCGGCAAAGGTGAAGACTTCTTCCGTTTCGGCCGAGGCATCCACCTGCGCTGCCGTCAGGCTAGTCTGGGCGATCACGGCGTTGCCACCCGTGTTTCCGCCGAGACCGGAGTACAAAGTGAAGGTCACCCCTTCTGTTGTGCCTACACTCTTGCCAAGGCGGAAGTGTGATTTATCTAGGCGGATTAGAGATCCTGCTGCTGCCGCGATACGAAAATTCCAAGTTAAGCCACTGGCAGCGCTGACGGTGCTTGTGGTAACCCCGTTTTCTGTCCCCAAGACGATAGTTGGGGTTGCTTGAATATCACCTTTCAAGAAAGAGAAAAATACCACCAAGACTGGCAATAATTTCCATAATAATGAAGTCTGTTTTTTGAGCATATTGCAACGATTTTTGGGTGAGCCGACTTTTTCTGCCTACAAATTAAAGCAAATCACACGATCAAAACTTGATCAACCAATTTGTACATAAGATACAAAATATCCATAACGACTGCTTTAATGTAACGAAAACGGCTCAACTTCCCCAAGGACTACACGATTTTATTCCCATGGGACCACTTGGTGATAAGTCTAACCCCTAAGTTATTTAGATTTTTGGCAGAATTTGGTATCCAGTTACCACTTTTTGTTCTTTTTGGCCTCGAAATTCAAAATATCCCCTCCGCGTAGGAATGGACGAAATCTATCCACCCAGGCACTCACAAACCACTCGTACACATGCTGATTTCCACATGCCTAGTCCCAAAGAGGATGTGAGCACGGGTGATGCCTGTTTTTTGACGAGGTGCGGCCTCCCTCTTGCAGGGCCCTTTGTGCCCGTCTTGGCGCTTCCGCCCAAAGAGCTTTATCTGCGGCCCCAGCACACCCGAGCAGGACTCCTGATGGAAACTGTTTTGTCACTTGCTTGTGCGTGCTAGAGATCGTCTAAATGCTGGCTTCATCATGCCCCTCGGCTGCGGTGCCGCCGCAGCCCTTTCGCAGCTTCTCTGTCATGCCTTCTTCCCCCTTCATTCGTGTGGACCGTTTCTCTTTTTGGTACGGGGCCAAACAAGTGCTGCACAACATCTGCCTGGACATCCCGGAAAACGAGATCACGGCCTTCATCGGTCCTTCCGGCTGCGGCAAGACCACCCTCCTGCGCAACATCAACCGCATGAATGACTTGGTGGACGGCATCAAGCATGAAGGCGACATCTTCATTGATGGCCAGAGCCTCTATGATCCCACCGTGGAAGTGATCTCCTTGCGCAAGCGCGTGGGCATGGTCTTCCAGAAGTACAATCCCTTCCCCAAGAGCATCTACGAAAACGTCATCTTCTCCCTCCGCGTCGCCGGGCGGAATGGCAAAAGCGAACTCGATGAGGTGGTGGAGCAGAGCCTGCGTGGTGCCGCCCTGTGGGATGAGGTGAAGGACAAGCTGCATGAGAGCGCCTTTGGCCTTTCCGGCGGTCAGCAGCAGCGCCTCTGCATTGCCCGCGCCATCGCCAATCGCCCGCAGATTTTGCTGATGGATGAGCCCTGCGCCGCGCTGGATCCCGTGGCCACGCTGAAGATCGAGGAACTCATGATCGGCCTCAAAAAGGAGTTCACCATCGTCATCGTCACTCATAATATGGAGCAGGCCCGCCGCTGTGCCGACCGCACCGCCTTCTTCTACCTGGGCAAGCTCATCGAATTCCGCCCCACGCTGAATCTCTTCAACACCCCGCAGGACCCGCAGACCGAGGCCTACGTGCGCGGCAAGTTCAGTTGAAAAGACTGCTCTCCCTTGCCGCAGAGCGACACGCGAACAGGCCCTTTGATCCCAGGCCCGCACAGACCAGTTGCACATGCCCGCAGATGCGCGGTCATTGCACCCGCCACCACCTGCCCACCAGGGCCGGATTTCTGCTGAACATGTCTGCCATCCTCAACCAGGCCTTTCACTGCCCCTCCGTCCCGCCGGAGATCATGGACCGTCTGTGGGAGGCTGGCTGGCGTCACTTTGGCCCCAGCTTTTACCGTTACAGCCTCAGCGTGGATGATGGCGGTGTACGTACCATCACCCCACTGCGGCTGGACCTGGAAAACTTCACCCTCAGCAAAAGCCAGCGCCGCGTGCTGCGCAAAAATGAGGACCTGCGCCACGAGTTCGCCCCCGCCACCCTTTCCATGCAGGCCCGCATGATGTTCCAGCGCCACAAGGCCCGCTTCAAGGACAACATCCCAGACGATCTCGACACCTTCCTTTCCGAGACTCCCGCCACCGTCCCCTGCACCTGCCAGGAGTGCCGCGTGTATGCGGGGGATGAGCTCATCGCCATCAGTTACCTAGACATTGGCCAGGAGGCCACCTCCGCTGTCTATGGCCTCTTCGAGCCAGACCACTCCCCGCGCAGCCTGGGCACCTACACGCTGCTCAAAGAGATCCAGCACAGCCAGTCCCTCGGCTGCCGCTACTACTACCCCGGTTATGCCACGGTGGAGCCCAGCCCCTACGATTATAAAAAGCAGCTTCACGGCCTCGAAGTGCTCGACTGGGCATCCGGCACCTGGTCCCCCCTGCCAAGATCCATTCCCGGACGATAATTGTAATTTGTAATCTTCCACAGCATCCGCTTCAATGGGCGCGTGGATTCCTCGACGACTGATCAGACCTACGCCAGCCGCCGCTACGACTGCCCGCAATGCGGGGCCCCGGTCGAGTTTCGCTCCTCCATCAGTCTCTCGTCCGTCTGCGGCCACTGCCGCTCCATCGTCGTTCGCCAGGACTTCCAGGTGGCCACCTTTGGCCACGTGGCCGAGCTGCCGCCCGATCTCTCGCCCCTCCAGATCGGCACCCAGGGCCACTGGCAGGGCCGCGCCTTCACCCTCATCGGCCGCATGCGCCTGCACTATGGCGACGGCTCCTGGACGGAGTGGTGCGCGGACTTTGGCCAGGGCACCTATGGCTGGGTGGCGGAGGTCATGGGCTTCTACATGGTCAGCTTTGCCCACAGCGTGAAACTGCCCCTCGTGCAGGAGGACGTGCCCGCCGGGCAGATCGTCAAAATCGACGGTGACGAGTGGCGCGTGGCCGATGTCAAAGAGGGCCGCTGCATCGCTGCGGAGGGGGAGCTGCCCATGGTCGCCCCACCTGGCTGGTCCCGCACCAGCATTGATCTTGTGGGGCCTGGAGGCGAGTTCGGCAGCATCGAGATCACCCCCGACAGCCGCGAATTCTTCTCCGGCGAATACGCGGAATTTGGCGCTCTGAACTTCACCGGCCTGCGCAAGATCCCCGGCTGGGACAAGGATGCCGAAATCACCCGCCGCCAGAGCCAGGCCATGCCCTGCCCCAGTTGCGGTGCCCCGGTGAATCTGCGGGCCGAGGGCCAGTCCATGGCCGCCGTCTGCGGCTCCTGCGCCAGCATCCTGGATACCACCACCCCGAACCTGCAAGAGATCGGCAAGGTGGCCCAGACCACCCTGCGGCTGAAGCTCCTGCTGCCCATCGGCACGCGCGGCCTGTTCAAGGACGAGATGTGGGAGGTCGTCGGTTTCATGCGGCGCAAGGACCGCTGGTGCTCCTGGGATGAATACCTATTGTTCAATCCTTGGTTAGGCTTCCGTTTCCTCGTCACCTTCGGCGGTCACTGGAGCTTTGTCCGCATCCTCCCCGGCCACCACACGGGCAACCGCTGGCAGGGCCAGATCTTCAAGCTCTTTGCCCGCGAAGAGTCCGTCACCACGGATGTCCTGGGCGAGTTTTACTGGCGCGTGAGAAATGGTGAGCGCGCCCTGCTCACCGACTATGTCTCGCCACCCTACATCCTTTCCAAGGAGGAGATGCCCGGCCTGAACGAGATCACCTGGTCCGCCGGCGAATACGTGGAGCCGGAAGAGGTGCAAAAGGCCTTTGTCCCCGCAGGCAGCACCCTCCCCCGCCCCAGCGGCACCTACCTCAATCAGCCCAATCCCCATGGCCGCCGGTGGAAGGAGGTGCGCGCCACCTTCATCTTCACCCTCATCGCCTACATCCTCATTCAGGTGCTCTTCATGGGCTGGGGCACCCCCCGGCACATCGCCCACACAGGCATCGACTATCAGGGCACACGCCCCGGCGAAACCCTCGTCTCCGAGCCCTTCAAGCTCGACGGCTCCTCCGCCCCTCTCCACATCACCGCCACCGGCCTCCTGCTCACCGATACCTACCTCGGTCTCAAAGGCAGCTTGGTGGAGTCCAAAACGCAGCGCAGCTTCCCCGTCGCCTTTCCCCTGGCCAACTACACCACCGCGCCGGATGGCAGCCGCCAGAAGATTACCCTGCCCGCCATCCCTTCCGGCGAGTATGTGCTGCGCCTCACGCCCGATGCCGCCGCCACCCTGCCCAATGCCAGCGTCACCTTCACCATCGAGCGCGGCGGCCTCTTTTGGTCGAATTTCTGGTTAGGCCTTTTCATCATCTGCCTCTGGCCCGTCTGGAACATGATGCGCAGCGGCAGCTTTGAAAAACGCCGCTGGTACGAAAGTGAGTTCAACCCCTACGGCAGCAGCGACGACTGATGAAACACCCCATTTACACCGCCCTCGGGCTGATGACCTGCGCCTTCCTCGCCACCTCCAATGCACGGGGCTGGTCCTTCTGGCAGAGCAGCGCCAACCGCAGCGCCCTGAACAGCACCGCCTACCGCTACCGCCCTTCCGTCTTCACCAGCAGCAGCGGCGGGGGCTGGTCCTCCGGCAGCTCCCACAAGTAATCACTCCCTCTCTCCCTCAACCCGCCTCCTCACCGCCATGGACTTCGCCATCCTCCTCAATTCCATCATCTATGCCGTTCTCGGCATCATCATCTTTGTCTCCGGCTTCATCATTGTGGACAAGCTGACGCCCTACGACCTGTGGAAGCAGCTCGTCGAGGAAAAGAACCTCGCCCTGGCCATCGTCGTCGGTGCCGCCGCCCTCGGCATCTGCCAGATCATCGCCGCCGCCATCCATTGATGGCACCAGCTCCCGCCTCTTTGGGCTCCGCCGGTCAGCGGGCCCTCGCGCCCTTGTCCCCACGTCTCATGCCCATGATGGCGGGCCATGCTGTCACTAGCTTTGTCCACCGGACTCACCTAACCAAAGATTTGTCCACGCCTGAGGGCCGCATGGCTTCATGCCCGCCCCGGCCCCTTCGTCCATGAATTCCCGCCCCTGGCTCCTGCTGCTCTCCGTCTTCGCCATCGCCACCTGCGGCCTGGTGTATGAGCTCATCGCCGGCACGCTCGCCTCCTACCTCCTCGGGGATTCCGTCACCCAGTTCTCCACCATCATCGGCGTCTATCTCTTCGCCATGGGTGTGGGCTCCTACCTCTCCCGCTTTGTCACCGGGAACCTCATCGGCACCTTCATTCGGGTGGAGTTCCTCATCGCCCTCCTCGGCGGTTGCTCCGCCTCCATCCTCTTTCTCATCTTCGGGTGGACGATCTCCTTCCGCATTCCCCTTTATAGCATCGTCTTCCTCATCGGCACCTTCGTCGGTCTGGAGATACCCCTGCTGCTGCGCATCCTCGAAGGACGCTTTGCCTTCAAGGACCTCGTCTCCAATGTCTTCAGCTTTGACTACATCGGTGCCCTCCTCGCCTCCCTGCTCTTCCCCCTCGTCCTCGTTCCCCACCTCGGCCTCGTCCGCTCCGCCTTCCTCTTTGGCCTCATCAATACCGCCGTCGGCATCCTCGCCCTCATCATGCTCCGGCATGAGATTCCCCGCCTGCGCAGCCACTGGATCACCGGCCTCAGCGTCGCCGCCATCCTCATCGCCGGTTTTGTCCATGGTAGCGAAATCACCCGCTGGGGCGAATACGCCGCCTTTCCAGACCCCGTCATCTACGCCGACTCCACGCCCTATCAGCGCATCGTCCTAACCAAAAGGAAGGAGGAGATGCGCCTCTACCTGAACAGCAATCTCCAGTTCAGCAGCAAGGACGAATACCGCTATCACGAAGCCCTCGTCCATCCCGGCCTCGCCCGCCTGCCCCAGGCCCGCCGCATCCTCATCCTCGGCGGCGGAGATGGCCTCGCAGCCCGCGAAGTCCTGCGTTATCCACGGGTCGAAAGCATCACGCTGGTGGACCTCGACCCCGCCATGACGCAGCTCTTTTCCAGCAACGCCATGCTGCGCCAGCAAAACGCCGATGCGCTCAAGTCCCCCCGCGTCCATGTCGAAAACGCCGACGCCTTTGCCTGGCTGGCCGAAAAGCGCGAGCCCTTCGACTTCGTCATCATCGACTTCCCGGACCCTTCCAATTTCTCCCTCGGCAAGCTCTACACCACCACCTTTTATCAGCGCCTGCTCAAGGTCATGGCCCCCGATGCGGCCCTCGTCGTGCAGAGCACCTCCCCCTTTGTCGCTCGCCAGTCCTTCTGGTGTGTGGATGCCACCCTGCGCGCCTGCGGCCTGCACACGGAGCCCTACCACGCTCTCGTCCCCAGCTTTGGCGAATGGGGCTTCATCCTCGCTTCCCGCCAGCCCCTCAGCGGCCCCGCCAGCCTGCCGGAAGGCCTCCGTTTCATCAACGACGAAGTCCTCGCCCAGCTCCCCCGTTTCCCGCCGGACATGGCCCGCATCGAAACGGACATCAACCGCCTCAACAACCAGGCCCTCGTCCATTACTTTGAAGACGACTGGGCACGCTGAGCCGCCTTCGCCATTGCCCGGGATCATCGCATGAAACGTCGCCGCTTCCTCCAGGCCACCGCCGCAGCCCCCGCGCTGCTCACCGGTGCCTGCACCCGGCAGCAAACCATCCCCGGAAGCATCGTCGGGGCCGCCGCCAGCATCGGCCACCGCCTGCGCGATCTGAAGGCCCTCCCCGCCCCCACACGCACCGTTAAAACCGATGTCCTCATCGCCGGGGCCGGCATCGCTGGGCTGGCCGCCGCACGCCAGTTGCAAAGGCAGGGCCTCGAAGACTTCCTCATCCTCGATCTCGAATCCCAGGCCGGTGGCAACTCCGCCTCCGGCAGCAACCGCGTCTCTGCCTATCCCTGGGGGGCCCATTACGTCCCCCTCCCCGGTCGCGATTGCCACGAGGTCCTCGCCTTCTTTGAAGAGATCGGCCTCATCCAGGGGCACGATGCCGCAGGCCGCCCCATCTACGATGAACTCGCCCTCTGCCATGATCCGCATGAGCGACTCTTCATCCACGGCCAGTGGGAAAACGGCCTGCAACCCCTCACCGGCCTCACCCCGCGCGAGCGCGAAGAATTCGCCGCCTTTGATGCCGCCATCCACCACTGGCAGGAAAAGCGCGCCTTCACCCTTCCCCTCGACCGCAGCTCCCGCGATCCCGACCTCCTCGCGCTCGACCGCCTGACCATGGAGGCCTGGATGCACCAGCAGGGCTGGACCACCGCCCCACTGCGCTGGTATGTCGACTATGCCTGCCGCGATGACTTTGGCGGCAGCCTCGGCCAGGTCTCCGCGTGGGCAGGCATCCACTACTTCGCCAGCCGCAGTGGCGAGGCCGCCAATGCCACCCGTGGCACCGTGCTCACCTGGCCCGAAGGGAACGGTTATCTGGTCAAACAATTGGTTAGCCCGCTCTCCTCCCGCCTCCGCACCGGCAGCATCGTCCTGCACATGCAGGTGGCGCAGGGCCGCACCCTCACCGATGTCATGCAGGCCGCCACTGGCGAGGTCATCCGCTACGAAAGCCGCGCCGCCCTCTGCGCCCTGCCGCGCTTCATCGCCCAGCGCCTCATCCCCGGACTGCAACCGCTCGCGCTGAATTACGCCCCCTGGGTCGTCACGAATCTCACCCTGGATGAGCTGCCCCCCAGCCCAGGCGTGCTGCCCGCGTGGGACAGCGTCATTTATCAGGGCCCCTCGCTCGGCTACATCAATGCCACGCATCAGGCCCTCACCGCCGTCCCCCAGGCCACCGTCATCACCCATTACGAGGCCCTTTGCGACCTGCCACCCGCCCAGACCCGCCAGTGGATGCAGCAGCAAACCCACGCCCAGTGGACCCAGCGCGCCCTCACCAGCCTGCAGGCCGCGCACCCAGATCTCGCCCGCCATGTGCAGCAGGCGGATGTCTGGCTCTGGGGCCACGGCATGATCCGCCCAGATCCCGGCTTCATCTGGGGGCCAGACCGCGCCGCCATGCTCCAGCAGACACCCCCGCTTTTTTATGCCCATTCGGACATGAGCGGCATGTCCCTCTTTGAGGAAGCCTACACCCGTGGCGTCCTCACCGCCCAGGCCATCCGGCAATGGCTGGCCTAACCATAGGCATGAAAACAAGCCACAAGAAAGTCCCGTCAGCCCGCCGCTTGAGGACCGTCATTTGGGTCAAATCCGCCCTCATCATGCGATTGATTCCCATCAACATGTAGGGGGCACAGCCATCCAAAACTTGCTTTGCATCCGTAATGCCTTTTGTATCTCACCAGCCACCCGCAACCCATCTTAGATTATGACCTTGAATCCGAAACTGACCCAACTGCTCAATGAGCAGATCAACAACGAAATGTCCTCCAGCTACGTTTACCTCGCCATGGCGGCCTGGTTCGAGCAGACGCCCTACATGGGCTTTGCGAGCTGGATGTTCAATCAAAGCCGCGAGGAAACCATGCACGCGCTGAAGTTCTACCAGTATGTGGTGGACCGCGATGCCGTCGTCGTCCTTCAGCCCATCGCCCAGCCCAAGGCCACCTTCGAATCTCCGATCGATGTCTTTGAGCACAGCCTCAAGCAGGAGCAGCTCGTCACCCAGCAGATCAATGATCTCTATGACGTGGCCGAGCAGGTCAAGGACCACTCCTCCAAGAACCTCCTCCTCTGGTTCCTCAATGAGCAGATCGAAGAGGAAAAAACCGTCCGCGACATGCTCGACCGCCTGAGACTCGCCGGCACAGATCCTGCCAGCCTTCTCGTCCTCGACCGCGAAGCCGCCCAGCGCCAGAGCCCCACCGGCCCTGGCGGTCACGGCCATGGTAAATAACACCTAACTTTGCGTTAGACAAAGCCGGTCCTGAGTCTCCCTCAGGACCGGTTTTTTGTTGTCGTTTTACGCCAGAATGTCCCGCATCACGTGCCCGTGTACATCCGTCAGCCGCACATTGCGCCCGCTGAAAAGGTACGTCAGTTGCTCATGGTCCACCCCCATCAGGTGCAGCACCGTGGCCCACAGGTCATAGACCGTCTGCGGCTTGTCCACCGCCTTGTAGCCGAACTCGTCCGTCTCGCCCAGCGTCGTGCCACCTTTGATGCCGCCACCCGCCATCCAAATGCTGAAGCCATACGGATCATGGTCACGGCCATCACTGCCCTGGGCAAAGGGCGTGCGCCCAAACTCACCCGCCCACACCACCAGCGTGCTGTCCAGCAGACCGCGTGATTTCAGGTCCTTGATCAGGGCCGCGATGGGCTGGTCCACCTGCTGCGCCATCTTGCCGTGGCCGCTCTTCAGCGCCCCATGCTGGTCCCAGGGATTCGCCGCCTGCCCACCGCCGATGTTCTGCGCCAGGCAGCTCAGTTCCACAAAGCGCACCCCGCGCTCCACCAGCCGCCGGGCCAGCAGGCACTGCCGTGCATAGGCCGTGCGGGAGCTTTCAGGGCCGTCCATGCCATACATCTTTTTCGTCGCCTCAGACTCGCCGCGGATGTCGCACAGCTCCGGCACCGCCGCCTGCATGCGCCAAGCCATCTCATAGTTCTGGATCGCCGCCTCCACCTGGCTGTTGGCCCCCAGCTCCCCGAGAAAACTCTGGTCCATTTCGCCAATGAAATCCAGCCGTTGCCGTTGCAGCATCGCCGCCTCACGCGGCTGGATGTTGCGCACCGGCTCGCTGCTGTCCGCCTTGATAATTGAAGCCTGGTGCTGCGCGGGCAGGAAGCCATTGCCAAACAGGCCTACCCCGCCATGCGGAGCCGTCGCACCGCCGCTTTGCAGCACCACATAGCCCGGAAGGTCCTTCGACTCCGTGCCCAGCCCATAGCTCGTCCACGCCCCCGCGCTCGGGTAGCCCACAAAGGGGAAACCCGTGTGCATGAAAAAGTTCCCCTGCGCATGTTCGCTAAACTTCGCCGTCATGCTGCGCACCACCGCCAGCTCATCCGCCACGCTGCCCATGTGGGGGAAAAGATCGCTCACCGGCAGCCCACTCTGCCCGTAGTTTTTAAAAGCCCAGTGCGAAGGCTGGATCACCCCGTCATTGTTAAACTGCGTCCTCGCCGTGGCAAAGGGCGGCGGCTTGCCCGCATACTTTTCCAGCGCCGGTTTCGGATCAAACGAATCCACCTGCGACACCCCGCCGCTCATGTAGCAAAAGATCACGCTGCGTGCCTTCGGCGCGATCTTGCGCGCCCGGTGCACCGCCTGGTCGGCCAGGGCCTGTTCAGCCATCAGCCCGCCCAGGGCGGCCAGCCCAAAGCCCGATGAGGCCCGTGAAAGGATCTGACGACGTGTGAGGTAGGGGTTCATCGCAGGTAGAGGAATTCTTTGAGGTTGATGATGGAAAGAGCCAGGCTTTCCCAGCCCGCCTTTTCAGGGTCGGTCTTTTCGGCATTTTCGGTTAGGCGTGTCAGGCTGCCCATCACTTGGTTCAGCTCATCCTTGGCCCGCGTCATCTCCTGGCGCTGCGCCTCCGTCAGCGCATTCAGCACATCGCGCTCCGTCACCGCCGTGCCTTCCAGATGGCGGGAAAGGGCGATCTCCTTATCCGTCAGCGCCCGGTCATAAAGCCGCGCCCGGAGGATACGCCCGCGCAGCATCCGGTTGCCCCCCGCCGCCCCATGGCGACAGCCCAGCAGCACCTCCGCATCCCCGGCCATGAATTCGCTGGTTTCTTTGTTCGTGTAAGGCTCCCCATAGGGCTGCCCGTCGCGATAGCCCGTCACCTTGCTGCCTTGATACGTGATGGCCACATGCACTGGCCGGCGATCTGCCTCCGTATCCGCCGGCCCGCCGAACTCCTGCGTGCGCCGGTGGTTGTTGCTGCCAGAGAGCCACTCCTGCGGCGCACGCTCAGCGTAAACGATGGCGTCAAAGACACTGCCTCGCCGGTCCTGCAGCGTCATCACCCCGCCGCCCTTCTGGTCCAGCGTGTCCAGCACCACCCAGGCCTCCAGAGTTTTTTCGGTCATGCTTTTGGTTAACGGAAGGCTGCGGGCCAGCGCCGTACGTCCATCCAGGATCAGCGCCCCATCGGCGATCTTCGCGCTCCCTTCCAGCTTCAGCGGCAGCCGTTTCAGCGTATCTTCCGTCCCTTCTTCAAAGGTCCACTCCGCATACGGCAGCGGCGCGTCGGCCGCATTCGCCGCTGGTTTCCCTCCCGCAAGCCTCGCCCGCACCGGCTCCAAGATCGCCTGGAGTCTCCGTTGCAAATCCGCCTGCTTCGTCTCTAGCGCCGCCACCTCCGCCCGCTGCTGCCGGGCGAAATCGGCCGATCTCTCCACGAAGCCCCGGCTCGCCAGCAGCTCCCGCTTTGTCGCCGGGCGGCCCAGCGCCTGCATGAACATGCGATTCACCCGCGCCTCGTCATTCGGCTCCGCCAGCGCACGCCGCGCCCAGTTGCCGCTCCAGTTGATGATCGTCGGATCATTCAGCAGCGCCAGCGACTGCGCAGGCACATTCGTCACGTCCCGCCGTCCTCTTGTGCTCGAGGGCACCGGCATGTCAAAGGAGTTCAGGAACGGCTCCAGGCTGTTGCGGATCACGCCCACATAGATGCTGCGGCGACCATCCTTGCCATACACCGGCTCACCATACATTTGGTTATTCATTTTCCCCGAAAGCATCAGGATGCTGTCACGGATCGCCTCCGCCTCCAGCCGCCGCACCGTCCAGTGGCTCAGCAGCTTGTTTTCCGGGTCCTTCTGCGCTGCCAGCTCCGTCCCCTTGTCGCCCCGCTGAAAGGCCTGCGTCAGCAGCAGCGCCTTCACCGTCGCCTTCAGGCTGCCGCCGCTCTTTTGAAAGTGGGCGGCCAGCGCATCCAGCAGTTCCGGGTGCGAGGGCAGCTCGCCCAGGCGGCCAAAGTTATCCGTCGTCCCCACCATCCCCCGGCCAAACACATGATGCCACAGCCGATTCACCATCACCCGCGAGGTCAGCGGATTCGCCGCATCCGTCAGGCTCTGAGCCAGCTCCAGCCGCCCGCTTCCCTGGGTTTGATACGGCGCGGAATTGATGCCATCCAGAAACCGCCGCGCCACTTTCTCCGCAGGCTGCTTGTGGTCTCCGCGAACAAAAAGTGCGGCATCATAGCTGTCTGCCTCCAGCACCCCAGGGGCGCGTGTCGGCTGGGGCAGCTTCGCCTCCACCTCACGGTAACGCGCCAGCAGTCCCGCCGCCGCAGGCACGCCCTGCACATCATTCGGCAACTTGCCCTGGCGCAGCAGCGCGCCCAACAGCTCCGCCTGCGCATCCGTCATCGTCCCGGCCTGCCACGCAGCCACCGCCTCGCGCGGATCTCCACCCGCCTCGCCACCGGGTGGGGCCTCATCCGTGGCGGTCACAAAGGCCTCCGTGATGCCAAACCAGGAACGCTCATCCTCCTTCGTCTCCGCAGGCATGTCCGCCACCGTCGCCACCTGTAGGAATAGATCATCCCCTTTCCAGTAGTTGAGGTCCAGCTTGTGCCATCCCAGCTTCGCATCGCCTTCATCCTTGAGTTCCTTGGCGCGATGCACCGTGCCCGTGCGCGGATAATTCTGCACCACATACTTGGCCTTCACACCGCCACCACCGGCGACACGCATCCAGAGAAATCCCCCTTCGTTCTTGAACCGTGGCGACATCACCACCGCCCGGTCCTTCGTCGAGATCAGGTCGCTGAAAAGCCCCCCCGGATACACCCGGGCAATGATTCCCTGCCCCTCCGTCTGCACGCTGAATTCCCCCGCCTGAGTCACTCCCTGCTTCACGCCCAGGCCATCCACATGCCACGGCTCCTGGCGTAGATCCCACACCTTCGTGGCTGCTGGTTTCGCCGCCTGTGGAGGCAGCGGCTTCACGGGCAGCTTCTCTGCCGCCTGGCTCCAGGCCGCCGCCATCACTCTTTTGATCTCCTGCTTCAGCTTCACCAGTTCCTCACGTTCAGCCTGGCCGGTCCCCGGCGCATTCACATCCACCACCGCCGGTTTCGTGCTCGTGAAGATGCCATACAGCGAATAAAAATCCGCCTGGCTGATCGCGTCGAACTTGTGGTTATGGCAGCGTGCGCAGGAAACCGTCAGCGCCTGAAAAGTCTTCGTCACCGTGTCCACCTGATTGTCCGTGAAGGTCACCAGCTCATCCAGCGAATCCGTGGGCGAAAAGCCATGCAGCACCATGCGCAACTGGCCGATGCCCAGCGCACTTTCATTCAGGCCGTCCTTGATCCTCGGCTTCGCCAGCAGATCCCCGGCGATGGCCTCCCGCACCATTTGCGGATATCGCACATCGTCATTGAAGGCCCGGATCACATAGTCCCGGTAACGCCACGCATACGGGATGCGCGGATCCCCCTCGCTGCCATAGCTCTCCGCATAGCGCACCCAGTCCAGCCAGTGCCGTGCCCAGCGTTCGCCATAGGCCGGTCTGGCCAGCAGCCGGTCGACCAGCCTCTCATAGGCCTCGGGTGTCTTCTGAAACTCCGCCACAAAGGTCGTCACCTCCTCCGGCGTCGGCGGCAGCCCCGTGAGGATGAAGCTCGCCCGGCGGATCAGCGTCGCCGCATCCGCAGGCGCAGCCGGGGCCAGCCCCTCCTTCTTCAGCCGTTCCAAAAGTTGCCGGTCAATCTCCGCCGCCACGGCCCGCGCCTCTTCGGTCCCCTTCAGCACGCCCGCCTTCACCGGCTGAAAGCACCACCACTGCTTGCGCCGTTCCAGCACCGCACTCCAGTCCGTCTCCTTCGCCAGTTGCTCGGCAGAGGGGGCCTTGTCACGTGGATCATAGGCCCCTTCCGCGATCCACTTTTCAAAGTCGGCGATCACCTGGTCATCCAGCTTCGCGCCGTTCTTCGGCATCTTCAGGTCATCATGCGTGTGCTTGATCGAGTCTAACAACAAGGATGACGCCACATCCCCCGGCTTGATCGCCGCCCCGCTGTCCCCGCCCGCCTGCCAGCCCGCACGTGAGTCCAGCAGCAGCCCGCCCTTTTGTTTGCCCGCCTCGCTGTGGCATTCATAGCACTCCTGCGCCAGCACCGGACGGATGCGGGATTCAAAAAACTCCACCTGCTCAGGCGTCGCGGCTGCCGCAGAACCGCAGGCAACCAGAATGATCCAAGGAAGTCGTTTCATGCCAAAAGCCTCCGCGTGATGTTTTCCGCAGCCTGCATGCAGAGACGCCCCATCTTCTCGAACTGGTCACGCTTCAGGCGAAAGGCCGGAGCCATCACTGTGATCGCCGCCACGGGATAACGATACTCGTCCAGGATCGCCGCCCCCACGCATTGGATGCCCTCCAGCCCTTCCGACAGGTCCAGGGAATAACCACGTTTGCGTACCTTGGCCAGGTCCGCCTCCAGCGCCTCCCGCGTGGCCAACGTCGCCGGGGTAAATTGCTTCAGCGTCACCTGCTCAAAAAACGTCTCCAGTTCCGCTGCGGGCAGATGCGCCAGCACCGCCTTGCCCGGCGCGCAGGAATACATCGGCACCTGCAGGCCCACCGTGCCGCTCACCTTGATCGGCTGGGTGGAGATGCACTGCTCCAGCAGCGTCATCTTGTGGTTCACCCCCGCCAGCAGTTGCACCGTCTCCCCGCTCTCATCGCGCAGCCATTTCAGCGACTCCAGCGCACACACCACCAGGCTTTTTTCCCGCACCTGCGGCCTGGAAAGATCGAAAAGTTTGTTCGTCAAAACGAACCGCTTGTCATCCTCGCGCCGTTGCAGGTAGCCCCGCGCATGCAGCGTGCCCGTGATGCGAAACACCGAGTTCACCGGCAACTCCAGATCTCGCGCGATTTCGGTCAGGCTCAGGCCCGCCCGGTGCCGCCCCAGCAGCTCCAGGATCGCCAGCGTACGCTCCGTCCCCGGAGCGGCGGAATTGTCGTCCAGCAGGATGGCAGAGTCTTCGTCAGAGAGTCGTTTCATTTCTAAATCCAGAAACGTTTCCAGATTTGGAAATCTTTCAAGCCCTCGTTTTTTCCGAAAACACCTCCTCAGTCCCCTCCGCCGCCGCCACCGCCACAACCACCGCAGCCGCTGCTCCCACAGCCAGAGCTGCCCCCGCTGCATCCCGAAGACGACCCGCACCCGCCGCCGCCCGAATCTGAACTGGCGGGTCGATACAAGGCCGAGTGCAGGCTGCTGTACGCAGGCATCTGCAGCGCCCCATAGCCGCCCAGGGCCACCAGCATCGCCACCTGCGCCGGGTCCGCCATCAGCCCTTCTTTTTCCACCTGACTCGGCGTCACCGGCGGGCTCTTTTTAAATTCCTTCCACAGCCGCTCCCCATCCTTCGTCCGCCGCGACAGGTGCGATACCCGCCACAGCAGGATCACCAGGGAAAAGATCAAAAACGCCACCAGGAACCCCACTGGGCGATCCCGCGAAATGCCGACATACACCTTCGCCATTCCCACCAGCATCACCGTCACCAGAGGCAGCGCCGCCAGCCAGCGCAGCCTTCGCAGACCCGGCGTGCTCTCCAGCACTCGCGCTTCAGCCAGCCGCTCCTGCATCTCCTGCATCATCGGTTTCAGGGCCTTGCGCACTTCCGCCGGGCTCACTTTCTCCCGCTCCGGCACCGCCTTCAGCACCCGCACTTCCACCTCGTGCAGATCCTCCGGGATGGGCATGTCAGCCTCCACCCACAGCTTCGCCGGACTTTCGCTTCCATCCACATTCACCAGCTTCAGGCTGTAAAGCGCCGCCAGGGCCGCATCCACCACGCGATCCCCACCGCCCCCCAGAAAGGCGATGTCATAACGGTCCGTCAGCGGCATCATCCGCCGGCTGCCCTGAGCGCGCGCCACCCGTGGCCAAACCAACGATGCAACCAAGGCCAGCGCAAAACACACCACATACCATTTCAAAAACTCCTCGCCCCGCAGGTCCAGCACCTCCATCACCGGCTGGCACCCCACCAGGGCCACCACGCCCAGCATCAGCACCGCCGCCGTCTGCACCACCGCCGTCCGAGGCAGCTTCAGCCACACTGGTTTTGGCAGCAGCCAGTGCCGGGAAACATCCACCCAGCGGCTGCGCATCGGCTGAAATCGCTTCTCCACTGGCGGCCAAATGTCCGCCGGGGCAGCCTGGCCAAACAGGCGCGCATAGCTTTCCAGCGTCCGTTCATACTGGCGGCGAAATTTAGCCTCCTCATCCACCCCGCCCGCCGTCGGCTCGTGATGCAGCGGCCTCCCCAGCACCTCCCGGCACAGCCCGTCCCAGTAGGAGCGCGTGTACACCATGTGCAGATGCCAGGCCTGGTCCACCTCCTCAGACGGCGTCACCGGGTGCCCCGCATGCTGCGTCATCAGCAAAAAGCGCTTGTACTCAAAGATCACCCGTTCAGCAAAGCGGTGACTCCAGCCATTCTCGCGCGCCAGCCGGGCCGCAAAACCGAACACGGCCTGGTTGTCATTGAGCTGGAACCTTTCCAGCTTCTCCCACGTGGCCTGAACTTCAGGCGGGCATTGGATTGAGATCATGCAATTGGATTACCCGCCCATCCTGCCAGACTTCCTCCCGCCACGCACGGACAATTTCCCACCGCTTTTGGAACATCCCCCACTCCGCCAAAAGATCCGCCCCAAAGCCTCCGTTTGATGAATTATCTTTTTCAAATCTAGAAACCCTTCTAAATTTGGAAAATAGATTCAACCACCGTCTTGCCTGAAACTACCCCCATACCCCGGCTCGTACAACGTGATCCCCAAGACGGGAGCCATGGCCGTGAAATGCTTGTCCTGCGCATACACGCGGCACATCATTCGCTGCGCAATGGTGGCGATGAGCACATCATTGGCCGGGGCTGTGATCCCGGCATCTCGCAGCTTCCAGTTGTTGCGGACGGCGGCGACGTAGTCAGCCTCCTTCACTCGCAGGTAGGGCAGGACAGAAAACAGCGCGGACATTTCCTTTCGTTCGTGCTTAAAGGCACCTCCCATGACCTCCAAAAAGACGGGCGAGCAAAGAGCCGCCTCATAGACATCCAGCAAACCTTTGAGCCCGACCTTGGCCTCCAGGCTGCCCTCCCGGCGTGCGGCGGCAATCCAGACAGAACTGTCAACAAGCACCATGGCTCACTCCACGCCCAGGGCTTCCAGTTCCTCATTGGTCATGGGATAGTCAAAGTACCCTTCCAGCAGCTTCTGCCCGAGTTCCTTGGCCCGCATCCGTTTGACATAATTCTCCACCGCCTTGGCAATTGCGGGACTCTTGCTCTTCTCCCCCGTCAATTCCATGGCATCACGAATGATTTCGTCTTCGATTTCGACTGTGATTCTCATGACATCATGATGTTATCATCATAAAAATCACCCCACCAGCCTCTTTTTACATCATTTGTTAAGCTTTTAGTCATCATTGATCATGAAATCCGTCATCGCCCTGCATCCCGGCCAGATCGAAATCCTCGATACCCCCACGCCCCAGCCCGGCCCTTACCAGGCCCTCGTCAGAACCGAGTGCGCCTGCCTTTGCAACCGCACTGACAGCGAGCTTCTCCACGGCAACTTCCCCGGCATGGAGGACAAGTTCCCCTTTGCCCTCGGCCATGAAAGCGTCGGCATCGTCGTCGCCGTCGGCGAAAAAGTCCGCCACTTTGCCGTGGGCGACCGCGCCGTAGGCGGCCTGTCCTTCGATCTGCAAATGGAAGGCGTGGACTCCGGCTGGGGCGGTTTTGGGGAATACACCCTGGCCAATGACCACGAGGCCATGGTCGCCGATGGCGTGGCAGATGAAGCCCACGGCTGGTTCGAAGTCTATGAGATCCAGACCAAGGTGGATGCCGACATCCCCGCCGAAGAGGCCGTCCTCCTTTGCACTTGGCGCGAAGTCCTCGGGGCCTTCCGCGACTTCCACCTTCAGCCCGGGGATGATGTGCTCATTTACGGCGCTGGCCCCGTCGGCCTCAGCTTTGTCAAACTCGGCCGCCTCTTCGGCCTCGGCTGGATCGGCATCGTGGACCGCCACACCGACAAGCAGGCCAAGGCCCTCGCCTTCGGTGCCGATGCCGCCTTTGCCCCCGGCGACAAGATCGAACGTCCCAAGAAGCTCGACGCCGTGATTGATGCCGTCGGCCATCCCGATATCCTCCAGCAGGGCCTTCCCCTGCTCCGCCGGGGCGGCTCCCACTGCATCTACGGCGTGCTATCCCACCCCGTCCTGCACATCGACAAATCCAAGGCCGACTTCAATTTCAACCTCTTCGTCCACCAGTGGCCCACCCGCCGCTACGAAAAGGAAAGCCAGCCCCAGCTCTGCCAGTGGATCCGCGAAGGCAAACTCACCTCCGCTGATTTCATCACCCACCGCTTCCCCCTCGATCACATCGTCGAAGCCTTCGACGAAGTCGCCCGCCGCAAAGTCATCAAGGCCTTGATCGAGTATCCGACCGCGTAAACAACAGGCTCCTCACAAAGCACTTTTTGTTAGGCGGATCAGCCATGGCCAAACGCCTGCCGGTCCACGCCATTGAGACGAGCGGTCTCCTCCAGCAATCCTTGGGGATAAATCGCCATGCAAAGATCAATCGGGCTGACAATGTCTCCAAGCCTCACAAAATTGCTGGTCTTGGTATCAAATGCCAGGACACCATCGGCTGGGCGATACCACGACAGCATGGGAAGAACCCCCAACTCCAACATCAGCTTGGGCAGGCTGAGAAAGCCCTGGTCCTCCATAAATTCCCGGATCTCATCCATCTCCGGCGCAGGCCCGATCAGCCATGGCTGAGAGGTTTGCTATGATTTAGCCACACTGGTTGGTTAAACCAAGTTTCAGGCCCCCCGGACCTAATACGCATCCCGATGCCTCTTTCCCTAGCCGCAGAGCGGCGTCCGTATCTTAGCCGCGCCTTTCAAGGCGCGGTTTTAGCCCGCACACCGCCTTCACTCATCGCGTCGCAGCGCGACGCCCGAACGGCCGCGATTTCACCAATCCATCACGCTAAATCGTATCAAATCACCAGGCTCGACTTCATCTTCTCCGCCTTCAGCAGGGCGCGGAAGCGTTCTTCATCGCTCTCGCGCGTGTCGCTCACCAGGCAGTAGCGGTAGTCGTGCCAGTGCTGCAGCTCCGCCTCCGCATTGCGCATCCGCAGTTCAAAGGCCTCCGCACTTTCCGTGTTGCGGCCCATCAGCCGCTGGCGCAGTTCCTGCAGGCTCGGCGGCATCACAAAGATGTCCGTCAGGCAGCGGCCCACCAGTTCATCCTCACAGCCGCGCACCTGGCCTGCGCCCTGTACATCGATGTCCATGAACACATCCACCCCACGGCGCAGGTAATCATACACATAGCTTTTCAGCGTGCCGTACCAGCGATTGTGCACACGCGCGTACTCGAAGAATTCCCCCCGATCCACACGGGCCAAAAAGTCCTCCTCCTCCAGGAAAAAGTAGTCCTTCCCATGCTCCTCACCCGGACGTGGCGCACGGGTGGTGCAGGAGACCGAAAACACCGCCGTTTCCCCATCGCACACCTTGCGGCAAAGCGTGGTTTTGCCCGTGCCAGAAGGACCGGAAACCACCACCAAAAGACCGAGACGAGGAGACGTGAGATTCATGCCCCAGCGTTTAGCGATGCCAATGCCCGCTGCAACTGAAAGCGCTACTCATCCCCATCGTCACCATCCCCCACCAAGCCATCCGGCTCGGCCAGCACCCGCTGGAAACGCAGTTGCAGCACCCGGCGCAGGTCCGCCTTCGTCGTGGTCACTTCGTAACCTTCGATGATCACCTTCTCTCCCACCTTCGGCAGATGCCCCAGCAGATGCGTGACATAGCCGCCAATGGTCGTCACTTCCTCGCTCTCGATGTCCAGGCCCGCCTGATCCTTCAGTTCATAAAGGTTCAGCGTCCCCTCCACGATGAATTCATCGTCATCCACCCGGCGAAACTCGCTGTTTTCCTGGTCAAATTCGTCCTGAATGTCGCCCACGATCTCCTCCAGCACGTTGTCCAGCGTCACCACGCCCACCGTGCCGCCATACTCATCCACCGCCAGGGCGATGTGCACATGCCGGTCCAGGAAAAACCGCAGCAGCTTGTCGATCGGCATCATCTCTGGCACCATCGGCAGATCCCGTTTGATCTTGCGCAGGTCCGCCGAAGGCTTGCCGATCAGCGCCAGCAGATCCTTGATGTGAATCAGCCCGATGCTGTGATCCAGGTGCCCTTCCACCAGCGGATAGCGCGTGTGCTTGCAGTCCACCGCCACCTTCAGGTTCGCCTCAAAGGAGTCGTCCGCATCCAGGGAGATCACCTGGTTGCGCGGCGTCATCACATCCCGCACGCAGCGGTCATTCAGCGCCAGCGCATTCAGCAGGATGTCCTTCTCCGTCTCCGTCACCTCCTTGGCATTCTGGCTCTCCGCCACGATGTGCCGCAGCTCCTCTTCAGAGTGCGCCAGCTCACTTTCGGAGGCAGGCTCCAGGCGGAAAAAAGTCTTCAGCAGCCAGTTAGCCGCTCCGTTCAGCACCCAGATGGCCGGCTTGAACAGCACGTAAAAGAAATGCAGCGGCGCACTGATCACCAGCACCGTCGCCAGCGATTTGCGGATGGCCAGCGACTTCGGCGTCAGTTCCCCCAGCACCACGTGTAAGAAGGTTACCACCCCAAAGCCAATGCCGATGGAGACCGACGAAATGATCGGGTCGCTCGTCACGCCCAGCTTCCACATCAGCGGCTGGATCACCCGCGCCACATACGGCTCGCCGATCATCCCCAGGGCAATACTCGCGAGGGTGATGCCAAGCTGCGTGGCAGAAAGGTAACCGTCCAGGTTCTTCAGCGCCTTGCGCGCCACCATCGCACTGGCATGGCCCTCTTCCACCAGGGCGTCGAGCTGCGTGCTACGCACCTTCACAATCGCAAATTCCGCCGCCACAAAGAAGGCGTTCAGCAGCACAAAAAACAGCACCAGCGCGGCCGACCACGCCACTTCGCTGGCCGTCAGGTTCCACTCATGCAAGACCTCATGCGAGGCGTTGCCCATGGCGAGCAACTGGCTATGAATGGAAAGGAAGTCGTTCATGGGGTGGCGCAGACCAGGGGCGATGCAGCAGGATTAGAGCCGCTCGTAGTTACCATCGCAGCGTTTTTCCAGGATGGTAAAGCCCGCACTCTTAGCGTCCGATATGGACACAGGCTTGGTGACTTTGGGAGTTGAAAAGGCACTGACTTGCTTCTTCACCGGTTTCCGGCAAAGGGGGCATTGCGTCAGCGGGGTACGATCCATCGGGCGGCGTAAGTCAAAACCGCGCCTGCAGGAGGGGCATCCCTCTTCTGGATTTTCCGCAATGTAGGAATACGTGGGCATAACTGTAGTTACCACGTCTCCCTGGCATAGGTCCAGAGAGACTTTCCCTGGACCTGGACTGGCGATTACCAGCTCGACTTGGTCACTCCGGGAACCAGACCGGCGAGGGCCATTTCGCGGAAGGTCAGACGGGACATCTGGAAGCGGCGCATGAAAGCGCGACGACGACCGGAAACGCGGCAGCGGTTAGTCAGGCGAGTCGGGCTGGCATCGCGGGGAAGGAGGGACAGGCCCACGTGATCACCATTCGCCTTCAACTCTGCACGGAGTTTTGCGTACTTACTGACGGTCTTCTGTTTGCGCTTCTCGCGCTCAAGCCAAGCTGTTTTTGCCATAGGGGCCGCGAAATTGCCTCAAGTGAGACACTACGCAAGGAGAAATTTCATTTGTCAGCCACTCGGAACGTGTCAATCTTACTTTCATGATCATCGGAATCCTCGTCGCCGTCAGCTTTCTTCTTCTGGGTATCTTCGTTTTCGCCTTTCTCCAGAAGGCTTAATCTTCCCCGTCACTGCGGGAAATCCCCGCATACAGCTCTGGAAACCGGCGCTCCAGCGCTTTCGGCGTGACATAGCCGATCAACTGCGCCTCGGCCCAGTCCGCCAGTCCCCAGTAGGCATGGGGCAGCGCCAGCAGCACCGCCGTGCAGGTGGGCATCTTTGCTACATGCGCCCGCGCCAGCACTCGCTCCGCAAAATCATGCAGGCCAGGATTATGGCCAAACAGCACCGCGTGCTTCCAGTTCTCATCGAATTGCCGCACCACTTCCAGGATCTGCGGCGCCTCCGCCAGATACAGACGTGAATCCAGCAGCAGGGACTCCACCGGCATCCGCGCCACCTCCAGCATGATCTTCGCCGTGCCCAGTGCGCGCGCCGCCGTGCTCGTCACCAGCCGCTCCGGCGGCGGGATCAGCGCAGGCGTCTCCCCCCCGCCAAAATACGTGCGATGCAGAAACGAAGCCACCGCTGGCGCCGCCCGCAAACCCCGCTCATTCAGCGGACGGTCGTGATCCGTCAGCCCCGCCTGGGCCCAACTGGATTTCGCATGACGGACAAGGGTAAGGTACTTCATTCGGATTCGGAGCACCCCTCCCCTCGCATGACGGGTGCCAAGTGTCAAACCTCACGAAGATAAGGTGCAGTCACGCAGCCACCCACCACGTTCCTCAAACCAGTACCTGCACCGCCTGCCCGGCGGCCACCCGCTCCTCCGGCTCCAGCCGCAGCAGCGCATTCGCCTGGCTCAGGGCAAACAGTGCATGGCTCTGCTGCAGCCCCTGCACCGTGAACTTCCCCTCTTTCAAAACACCCCGCAGGTAATGCGGGCGGTTGCCATCATTGTGCAGATCCGTGGTCGTGATGGCTGGAACCTTCACCGGCTCCACCTGCGCCGCCCCCATCCGCCGCAGCAGCGCCGGGCGCACAAAAAGCTGGTAAGTAATGTAGCTGGAGACCGGATTCCCCGGCAGCCCAAAGATGTATTTGCCCCCTTGCTGGGCAAATAGAAACGGCTTGCCCGGTTTCACCTTCACCCGCCACAGGTCCGGCGTGATGCCCAGCGCCTGCAGCGCCGGTTTGATGTGGTCGTGATCCCCCACGGAGACACCCCCGCTCAGCAGCACCACCTCATGCGTTTGCAAAAGTTCCCGCAGCGTGTCGATCGTCGCCTCCAGATCATCCGCACAATGCACCGCCGTCGTCTCCGCGATGCCCTGCGCCGCCAGCAGCGCCTGCAGCATCAGGCCGTTGCTGTTGTAGATCTGCCCCGCCGCCAGCGGCTGCCCGGCAGGCACCAGCTCGTCTCCCGTGCTCAGCACCGCCACCCGTGGGGCCGCATGCACCCGCACCGTCGCCAGCCCTTGCGAGGCCAGCACCCCCAGCCGCCCCGGCGTCAGCACCTCCCCCCGCCGCAGCAGGATCTGCCCCACGCACAGGTCCGCCCCCGCTCGGCGCACATTTTCGCCCGGCTCCACTGGCTCCCGGCAAAGGATGGCCTCCCCCTGCCGCTCCACATCTTCCTGCATGATCACCGCATCCGCCCCGGAGGGCATCGGCGCACCCGTGAAAATGCGGATCGCCTGCCCCGCACCACAGTGCAGCCCCAGGTCCCGGCCCGCAGGCTGCTCCCCGATGACCCGCAGCGTCGTTCCAGCAGATTTTAAGTCTGCTGTGTTCTCCACACACACCGCATAGCCATCCATCATCGAGTTATCAAACCCCGGCAGAGGCACCGTCGCCAGCACCTCCGCCGCCGCATGATGCCCCAGCGCCTTCAGCAAAGGCAGCTCCACCACCGGCCCCGGCACCAGGGCCGCCAGCACCCGCTCACGCGCATCGGTTTCAGAGATCATTGCACAGGCGGCTCGAGTTCACCCACAGGCGCAGGGGCCGCTGGCGGGACGGCAGGCAGCGGCACAGCTTCCGCCGGCCCAGGGCTCTGCGGAAACTGCTGCGCATTGATGGACTCCAGCGAGATGGTGGGCAGCGTCGGCATCAGCGGCATCGGCGCTTCCGTGCCAGGCATCGGCTTCACCGGCGCAGGCACAGTCGGCACATTCAGCGGCTCGTTCCCGCTCGTGCGCCGCACCACCAGATTCATCACCTTCGGCTGGCCAGAAAGGATGTCCGCCGTCAGGTAGCGGCCCTTGCGCTCCGGCGTCAGCTTCAGCTTCGTCTCCGTTCCCGTCGCATCCACCGCCACCAGCTCCGTCCCCGCACCAAAGTCCGGCAGCACCTCACAGCGGATCAGCACATAGTTCTGCTCCGGATTCACCATCTCCACGATGCCCACCAGCGTCGTCTTCGGCCCCGCAGGCTTCTCCTTTTCCTTCTTTTTAAACAGGCCGCAGCCCGGCAGCACCACAGCCAGGACCAGGGGAAAAAGCACACATTTAATCTGCCACATGCCCCCATCCTAGAGCATCTCCGCCAGGAAAGCCAAGGATGTGGATCAGTTTCACCAAAATCTGTTCGCCTCCCCCGCCACACACGCTAGCTTCAGCACGTGAGTTATCAGGTATTCGCCCGCAAGTATCGCCCCAAAACCTTTGCCGACGTGCTCGGCCAGGAGCATGTCGTCCGCACCCTGCGCAATGCCATCGCGCAGAACCGCCTCGCCCATGCCTACCTCTTCGTCGGCCCGCGTGGCACGGGGAAGACCTCCACCGCACGCATCTTCGCCAAGGCCCTCAACTGCCCCAACGGCCCCAGCATTGACTTCGATCCCGAGGACGAGCTCTGCAAAGAAATCGCCGAAGGCCGCAGCCTCGATGTCCTGGAAATCGACGGTGCCAGCAACAACGGCGTCGATCAGGTGCGCGACCTCCGCGAAAGCGTTAAATACGCCCCCTCCCGCTGCCGCTACAAAATCTACTACATTGACGAGGTCCACATGCTCTCCACCGCCGCGTTCAATGCGCTGCTGAAGACCCTCGAAGAACCGCCAGACCACGTCAAATTCATCTTCGCCACCACCGAGGCGAATAAGATCCTGCCCACCATCATCAGCCGCTGCCAGCGGTTCGATCTCCGCCGCATCCCCAACACCATCATCGCCAAGCACCTCCTCCACATCGCCACGTTGGAAAACGTGGACCTGGACGAGAAAGCCGCCTTTGCCATCGCCAAAGGTGCCGATGGTGGCATGCGCGACGCCCAGTCCATGCTGGACCAGCTCGTCGCCTTCTGCGGCAACACCATCCGCGAGCCCGACGTCCTGGAAATCTTCGGCTTCACCGCCGTCCAGTCCGTCGCCAAAATGGCCCAGTGCATTCTCGATAGCGACACCGTCGGGGCCCTCCGCCTCGTCCATGACACCAGCGAAGCCGGCAAGGACCTCGGCCGCATGCTGGGAGATCTCATCCAGCACTTCCGCACCCTCCTCGTCAGCCAGGCAGATCCCGATGCCGCCGCCGAAGACCTCGAGCCCGACATCGCCGATCTCGTCAGCCACCAGGCCCAGATCGCCAGCACCGAGCAGCTCCTCCGCATCGTCGATGGCCTCGCCGAGGTGGATGCCCGCATGCGCTGGGCCACGAACAAACGCCTCCATTTCGAACTCGGCGTCATCCAGGCAGTCCAGAACTACAACGAGGTCAGCATCAGCGACGTCATCGAAGCCCTCGAAGGCAACGGAGCCGTCTCCGTCCCCCGCCCTGCCCCACGTCCCCAGCCCGCCCCGCGCCGCGCCGCCCCGGTGGAGCTCCCCCCCGCGCAGCCACCCGCCCCAGCCCCCGTGGCCAAGGCCCCCGAGCCCGCCCCCGTCATCATCGAAGAGGCCCTCCCGCCCCTCGCTGCCGCCCCGGCACCCGCCCCCGTTCCCGAGCCCGAGCCACCTCCGGCCCCCGCACCAGCCCCCGAGCCCCCGCCTGCCCCTGCCCCAGAGCCCGCACCCGCACCCGCTCCGAAACCAGCCCCCGCACCCGTCGCCGCCCCGGCCCCGGCACCCGCCGCCCCCGCGCTGACGAATGAAGAATTCCGCCTGGAACTCCTCGGCCTCGTCCAGCAAAAGCGCCCCCTCATCGCCTCCTGGCTGGAGGCCACCACCGTCATGTCCATGGCGCGCGGCATCATCAAGCTCGGCTTCCCCTCCAGCGAAAGCCACGCCAAAGAAAGCCTCGCCCGCGACAACCAGCGCACCTTCCTCGAAGGCCTCGCCCAGGACATCCACGGCACGCCCATGAAGTTCGAAATGCTCGTGGACCCCAGCCTCAAGCCACCGCCACCCGCTGAACTCTTCGGCTCCTTCGACCTCCCCGCCGCCGCCCCCGCCGCCGCCCCCGCCGCAGCCCCCCGCCCCGCCACCGCCCCCGTGCCCGTCACCGAGCGCCCCCGCGAGGCCCCCGCCGCTGCCGAAACCCCCGAGGCACCCGCCTCCGATGCCCCCACCCCCGAGAGCATCACCGCCGAATTCCAAAACGACCCGCTCATCCAGAGCGCCATCGAAAAATTCAAGCTCAAGCTGGCCAGCAATCCACCCGCTCCCCAGCCTTAACCCAACCACTTCCCCCTCAACCCCCGATACCTTTCCATGAACATCCAGAAAATGATGAAGCAGGTGCAGGAAATGCAGAGCCAGATGCAGAAATCTCAGGCCCAGCTCGGCACCAAAACCTTTGAATCCACCGTCGCAGGCGGCAAAATCGTCGTCACCGCCAACGGCCACGGCGACATCCAGAGCCTCAAAATTGCCAAAGAAGTCGTCGATCCCGAAGACGTCGACATGCTCCAGGACCTCATCCTTTCCGCCGTCCAGCAGGTGCAGAAAAAAGTCAAAGACACCCAAGCCGCCGAAATGAGCAAAATGACCGGCGGCATGGGCCTCCCCCCCGGCCTCGGCTTCTAATCATGTAGCCGCCCACGCCCCGCACGCGGGATGGTTCCCGAGCTTCAGGAAACTCACCGCCCCCTCTCTCGTAGCTGCCCGCGCCAGCGGGTGGTTCTGCACGCCCGCAAGCTCCCCCACTCCCCGAGCTTCCCCCACGCCCCCGAGAGGAGCGCGGACACTCTTGTCCGCATCCTAAACCCACCGGACGCGCAGCGTCCCACTCCCCCCGCCCCCCTCTCGTAGCCGCC
>NZ_BAABIA010000015.1 GCF_039542385.1 Prosthecobacter algae
GTCACTGCCCTGCCCAGCGCCAAACTCCCCCGTCCCTTCCCTGCCATCACTCGCCCCCGCCGCCGACACCTCACGGCCCACTCCCGTTAAGCCCCCGCCGCAACTCCACATCCACCCAGCACGCCTCATGATCACTCCACGGCGCCTCCGGCGCATCCGCCAGATGCCCATTTAACTTCCCTTGGGAAATCACCTCCCAATCCCAACCCAGGCCGCTGCCAAACAGATGATCCATCCGAGAATTCTCCGTGTTGAGCAGTTGCCAGGAAACGGCCTCTTGCAGAGGCATCATGACATCCGTCGTGACACGGCTGTTCCAATCCCTCATCCACAGCGCCAGCCATCCCGTGGCCTTCACGCGCTGCACCCAAGGCAGAAGCTGACCCGCCAGGGCGAGCTGCGTGGCGTGATACATCTCCGGCCCGTAGCGGGCGTGCAGATGTGTATTAGCCAGATAAAGCCGCATGCCATCCGGCAGCCTCACCACCGACAGCGACAGCCCCTCGCCTGCCCACACAAGCCCCTTTCTGGGTGGGCCTGTCCGGGACATCCGTTGGCGGAATGGAAGGATGCTTCAGCGCATGCGGAAGACGACGACCCGGCGGTCCAGACTGCGAGACGCTTCGTTGGCATCGGCCGGAGAAGAGGCTTCGGCTTCACCATAGCCCACAGGCATGAGACGCTCGGCACTGACGCCATGATAAACCAGCTCTCGGGAGATCCGCTCAGCGCGTTCTTGGGAAAGCTGGAGATTCTGCCCATAGTCACCTTCGGCGGAGGCATGGCCTTCGATGACGAAGGTGTCATTGGCAAGGGCCGGCGCTTTCATGGCGTTGGCCATGTCGATGACCAGGTCATAGGAATAGGCATCGGCGAAGTCCGTGGAGCCTTGGCGAAAGAGGATGGCATCCGTGCTGATGGCCGAATCCGGGTCCACGCTGTAGGAGACCGCATAGGCATCGCCGGTGGTGTAGGAAGCGGGGATGTCGTTCTGGTAACGCTCCTGCTGGGCTGCCTGGGGCATGACGCGGTAGGTGCTTTGCGCGTGGGGGAGGAGCTGGACCCGGTTAAGCTCCTGGGAGGCGACGATGATCGGCGGGATCTCCTGCATGGAAGAGTAGCGGATCACCCGACGGTTACCGTCGTAAAACTGGGTGCGCCGCTGGGTCTCAGTGGTTTCGAAGATTCGGCGTTCGCGATAACCGCTGCCGGAAGGTGCCGCCTGCGGGGCGCGGCCCTGGAACCTGTCCACGATAATACTGACCGCGCGATCACGGTCCTGCTGGGTCCGGCCCACTTCCTCAAAGGAGGGGCGGTAGCTGGGCCTGGAGCCGTCCCGGCGACGCCTTGGATCAGAACGATCATTGGGACCACGACGATCATCGGAGTCTGCTCGGGCAGCACCGCCACCGAGGATGTTCAGGAGCAGGCGCTTGGCATCTTCAGGGGTTTCGATCTTCCGCGCCTGGGCGGCATCGGCCTTGCGGTCACGCTTGGGCTCATCGGCAAGCACTTCGGCAGTCTCCTGCGTCGGGGGCTTCTGCGCGGCAGGGCGTTCAGGCCGCTCGCGACCCTCAGCTTGTCCAGGTCGTTCGCGCCCCTCTGCTTGCCCAGGCATTCCAGGCCGTTCTGGCTGTCCAGGTCGCCCTGGCTGTCCAGGCCGCTCTGGCTGTCCAGGCCGTTCTGGCTGTCCAGGCCGTTCTGGCTGTCCAGGCCGCTCGGGCTGTCCGGGCCGCTCTGTGGATTTAGGTTCACCAGGGATAGCGGGAGTAGGCGTCTCGCCAGGCATCGGGGCACCAGGGGCTGGCGTTGGGGGTACCGTGGGATCAACACCTTTGTCCTGCGGAGCGGTAGGTCTTTTCCCAGGCACGGGACGGGTCCCAGGGCGGGCCGGTGGGGTGTCGCTAGTGGCTGGCGGCATCTCGCGAGTGGTCGGTGGTGTATCAGGGGTTTCAGCCGGGCGAGTCGAAGGCCTTTCCCTGCCTGGAGCCGGTGCCTTGCGGTCGAGCTTGCCAGATGGATTCCCTTCCGGTGCAGTGCCGCCAGGAGCCGGGGCCGGAGCTTCTGGCTCGCCCGTTTGACCTTTCGCTTTGGGTGCCCTGCGGCGTTCAGGAGCGCCAGGACGTTCAGTTTCGGAAGGGCCGCGACGGTTAGCCCCAGGAGGCCCCGAGCGCTCGGGGCGAGCTTGTCCAGGGGCAGCAGGTTTTTCACGCCGACCAGGAACGGCAGGCACCGCAGCAGGCGCACGCTCCGGCGTCACCACAGGGGGTGCTTCCGGCACGACAGTTTTAGGAACCGGGACGGGGGCTTCCGGGACCCGCTGCTTGTCTTCGTCTGGAGCCGGAGCGGCGGACTGCGCCATCGCCAAAAATGGCATGGCAAGCGTGGCAAAGGCAGATGGGATGAATCGTTTCATGGGGTAAAAGGGCGGGGCAGGTCGATGAGGCAGACTGGAGGGTTGGCGGTTGGAGCATTCATGGGCGTTGTAGCTCGCTCCCATCATTGCCCCTGGCCCAGCCGCTGTTTCATAATCGTATCTCCCGCCAATAGCGGCCTGCCCCCAAGCGGTTTATTTTCCTCTGTGCCTTGGAACTGGTACAGCCAGTTAACGGGTCGTCAGTGTCTGGCCACTCGGCCACCGGCGGATCAATCACCCACCACTGCCAGCCGATGCCCATACCGAAGACGTCGTCATTCTGTGTCCAGCTCAGCGGCCAGCTCTTGCATCTGGCTTTTTCTAAAGAGATGACAACTTAAGTCGAAAAATCTTATCGGTCAGGATTGCTTGAGAGTCTCTTTCGTGCCCAAACGCTGAACACCCCTTGATCCTTGCTCTGAAGGAGCTTCGCTTTCAGTGGCAACCATTCAGCGCGGACCTGGCTTGCTTCTTCTGGATTGCTGAAACGCAGTCCCGCGAGAGCTTCAATAAAATCTGGGAACCACGATGGTACGCTTCCCCTTGGCTGGGGAATATCCCATAAGGCACCGTAATTCATACTGCTGGCAAGATAGACCCCAGAACCATCCTCCCTCATGATGGACCGGTGGCTTTCGCTATCCATGCCGAGACCACCCGAAACCGGCTCCTGATAATGAACGGAGATGGGTTCTGCGCGTTCAGTATCCCAAAATCGAAAGCCAGCGTGATCGCGAATCAGCAGCGCCGAACCATCCTTGGTAAAGCGGACAGTTTCACAAGTGGACCCTTGTTCCATCCACTGGGAGGCGGGCTTGGCTGTTTTGGCGTCCCAGAATCGGGCAGTGCCATCCCGGCATGCGGTGGCGAGGACACGCCCGTCAGGGCTGAACTCCAGATGGGAAAGCCAGGCCTGATGCTGCATGGGGGATCCAACTGGCTTGCCGGTGATCACATCCCAAATGCGAGCGGTGCGGTCATAGGATGCAGTCGCCACATACCGTCCCCCTGGACTCCAGCCGGAGGCGATGATCGTGTGTTGATGGCCTTCAAAAGTTTGCAGCTTTTGGCCTGTGCGTAGGTCCCAGGTATGAGCCAGTTGATTTGTGGATCCTGAAAGCAAAATCTCCCGGCCATTGGGAGCCAGCCTCAGTGTTTTGACTTCGCCAGGATGGTCCAATACCTGAATGACTTTTCCGGTCGTCGTATCGTAAATGCGTATATGTCCATCGTTGTGACCTGCAATGATTCGCGTGCCATCTTGGGTGATCACGGCAGGACGTATTTTGCCAGGCTGATTGTTAGGCGGCCAAAGCTCTTCTCCGGTGGCCATCGACCAGCCGTGGAGCCAGCCATTCGCCGTCAGCGCATAGCACTTGCTTGCGTCCGGAGAGAAAAGGGTGACATACACATTGCCATGGGCCTTTTTGTCCAGCAGGACCTGTCCGCTGCTGAGATCATAGACATGGCACCGGTTTCCCGGATACAGCCCTAGACAACCGAAACGGCCGTCAGGACTCATACGGCTGAAATGAAAATCCCGCTGCCCGTCGACCCGATGGCGGACCGGCTGCACCCGGGCAGTCCCCTGCCAAAGGCTGATGGTTTCATGGAAAGGCTTATTGACCCGGCCGTGGACCAAAATGGTGCGCCCGTCATTTGACGGATGAATGTCAGCTTCATCCTGAACGTGTCCAAGTTGGACCGAATCAATCACGGACTCCCCGGTGGCGGCGTCAGACACACACATGGAGTTATCGTTACCATAGCTATACACATACTTCCCCTGGATATCCGTCACCAGTTTGCGGACATTGTAATGGTGCCTTGTGGCGACATTCACAGGCAAGCCCGTTTTAGTATCATAAAACCAGAGTTCATTCCCGTTACCTGCCATCGTTAAACGGCTGCCGTCGGTGCTCAGGCAGACATGATCAAAGGAAGAAAGAGGGCTCTCCACGACGTTCTCTTCAGTCCTTTGGGAGATGTTCCATATTCTCACATGGTGCAAACCATCAATAATGGCAGCCGTCTGTCCATCCGCCGATAGGGCAGCATTGTAAAACACCTCATTCGCTTGGAGGCTCAAGAGCTTTTCAGAGGTAGCCGTTTCCCAGATGCAAGCCTTCGTTTTGCCCCAACCGAGCAAGTACGATCCATCTGCAGAAATCATCATCCCCTTCGTTTCCTCTTCCAGATTCAGGATTTGAGGGGCAGCCGAAGCCGATAAGGATTCCACTGACCAGACCTCAAATTTTGATGCTGACATGGCCACCAGCAGACGACCACTGGCAGAGAAGCCCAGTTTCTTTGCGGGCATGGAGACGGTCCGAGGTAAAGTGACAAGCTCTCCATCGAGCTTCGACAAAACGGCAATTTCATTATTCTGCGTGGCCAGGGCCAGGGGGGTCAAGCTCCCTGTTGCGAGATCTGTGACCAAACTTTTCATCTGAAACTGACGGACTTCTTTTCCGCTGCTGGACTCCCATTGCCGCACACAGGCATCACTGCCGGCCGTGAAGATCCATCGGCCATCGAAAGCCAATCGTGCGGAGGCCGTGGATCTGGCCGGAGGGGTGATATCAAGACCGGCGGGCACAGCAATGGAGGTTTGGTCCACAATGGACATGGCATACATGGCAGCCTGCCAATGGCCGGGCTTTTGCCGCACCAAGTTAGCAAGGTAAGAAAGCGCCTTGGACACTTTCCCCTCTTCCTGCCAACGCTCAATCTCCTGCCAGCGAACACGTTCGAGAGCTTCGGCTTGTACACGATTCGCACGCTGAGTCGTCAACCACTGCATGATGATTCCCGTCATGCCAAACAGAATGGAAATGGTGCACACCGTCAATAAAGCAGCGGAACGCGGCTTCCTCAAAGCCCAGCGCCATAAGGTCTGAGTCCAGCTCAGAGGTACGGCGGAAACCGGTTCGCCGCGAACGAAACGCTCAAGATCATCTGCTAATGCTGCCGCGCTGGAATACCGGTCCTCAGGCCTCTTTTCCAGGCACTTCATGCAGATGACCTCAAGATCCTTCGGAATGGATACAGGCACGCGCGGCGATTCCTGAGCAACCTTTCGCATGATCTCTAAAGTCGATCCGCCATCGAAGGGGGGCTTCCCCGAAAGCATCTCATACAAGAGCGCACCCGTCCCATAGATATCAGTGGCTGTGGTGACACTGCCCGTCTTCCCTTCGAACTGTTCCGGGGCCATGTAGCACGGGCTACCCGCAATTGCGGCCGTGTAAGTAGCTGCTGGTTCTGAACGGTCCAACAACCGGGCAAGTCCAAAATCCGTGACCATGGGTTCTCCCCTGGGATCCCATAAAACATTTGATGGCTTGAGGTCGCAATGGAGCACTCCGCGCTCATGTGCATGTGCCACTGCGCGGGAGATCTTGGCTACCACGGCGGCAATGGCACGCGAATCTCCGCGGTGAGATACGGCCCAATCAGCCACGGTAAGCCCACCTGGGATGTACCGCATGGTAAAGTAGTTTTGCATTTCATGCTCACCGATCTCATACACGGGGACGATGTTGGGATGGTGCAGGTTCGCAGCCGCCTGGGCTTCCGTCCGAAACATGCGGAGAGCCTTCCTGTCGGCCAATTCGCCGGCCAGGATCATCTTGAGCGCGACTTCACGTTCCAGGCTTCGCTGCCGGGCGCGATACACGACGCCCATTCCACCGCGGTCAATTTCCTCGATGACTTCGTAGTCGCCAACCCCCTGCCAGCGCAGAGCATTCAGCAACATGTCGTCATCAGGGCCGCTCCCCCCTATTGCCAAGCGGAGAAGACACTGTGAACAGGTGCCAGAAGGCGAAATCCGTGCGTCACAAACAGCACAGCGCATTTCAGTTACAGGCTTGGAATGGGGCAAGGCTTCTGGCATGTAAGATCATGAATCGTGTGAAGGTAAATCAAAAGCAGGGCTGCTGAATCAGGATTCTTTGGGTGATGAATAAAGCCCATCTAAAAATTGGCTGCCATCGCAGGTGGAATTGGCGGTGAAGAAATTTCTGCTCCCGGGGGGCTCTGGGATTGGATAAACCGGTTCAATTCCTCACTAACACGGGCAATGACCCTCGGCCACGCTCCGCGTGAGGGCTGACGGAAAAGACGCATGATCTCTGGATACCAAGGAGAGTCATCGCGCTCCAATAACCAGCGCATGTCTGGGACATGGGGCAGCATAACCCAGACAGGTCTTCCCAATGCACCCGCCAAATGTGCGACTGAGGTATCCACACTGATGACGAGATCTAACGCCATTATTAGACCTGCAGTCTCTGAAAAATTGGACAGCTCTTCCTCCCAGGTATGAATCGGCAAATCAACGATGGCTTGACGATCCACATCGCGAACCTGCTTTTGCAGGCAATGAAACTCTGCATCACAGTCTAGGAGTGCCGCCATGGTGGCCAGGGTCATGCTGCGCTGCCGGTCATTTGAATGCTCCGTGCTGCCAGACCACACAAGGCCGATGCGGGGCCTGGTCCTAGTGCCCAGCCGTCGTACCCACGTCTCCACCTGCTTTCGCGGGGCCTGGAGATAAGGAAGGCGAGCAGGGATATCCTTCATTGCTAGAGCAAAGGCACCCGGCAGATTCATCAGCGGGCAGCTACAATCAAAGGCGGGCAATCTCTGCCCGTTTGTGATGATACAAACATTATCAAAACTGCCTTGCATCAGTGTGAGCAGCCCAGCCTGCACCTCCAAAATAACGTCTGCGCCTCTTTGAACAACCAGCGACACATAGCGGCAAAACTGGAGGGTGTCGCCAAAACCGCCGTCAAGAGTCACGAGCAAAGTCTTGCCGGCAATATCCTCAGTGCCGTCCCACAGAGGCTGAACAAACTGACGAAGCACCTTCCCATATTCAGCAGATCGCCAACGCCAGGAAAAAGTCCGCCAGCCGCGTGGATAGTCACCAGCCAGGATCAGCAACTCCGCCCGGTTCCACCATGCCTCTGCATAGCTGGGCCGGACCTGAATCGCCCGGTCACAACTTTCGACAGCCTCCGTCACACGGAGTGTTTCACGCAGTGCGAGGCTGTGATGATAGTGGGCTTCTGCATAGTCTGGCCTTAGCCTGATGGCCTGCCGATAGCTCGCCAGGGCCTCTTCATAACGTTCGAGGCGATAGAGCACCATGCCTTGGTAGTTAAACGTCTGCGCATCTTCTGGACGCATTTCAATCACCTGTTCATAACTGGAAAGCGCTTCTTGATAACGGCCCATTTCGCGCAGCACAATGCCACGGTTCATCCAGGCATTGGCATAGTCGGGCTTGATCTCGATGGCCCGTTCGTGATTCGCCAAGGCTTCTTCCAGCCGCTTCAAATCTCGTAGCACCACACCTCGGCTATTATAGGCTTCGGCGAAGACGGGCTTCAGTTCAGTGGCCCGATGATAACACTCCAGGGCCTCCTCAAAGCGCGCCAGGCAGCGCAAGACATTGCCGCGATTTGCATGCGCCTCCGCATAGTCTGGCTTTAGTTTTAACGCGCGGTCAAACAATTCGACGGCGACGACAAAGTCTCCGCGCTGGGCATGGGCAGTTGCCAGCCCTTGCAAGGCAACGGCACTCCCAGGTTCCGCTTGCAGCAGAATGGCATAAATGGTGCAGGCCTCCTGCACGCGTCCCGAGCGATGCAGTTCCAGCGCCGCTTCAATGTTTATCCCGGCGGTCATTCATGTGATTAATGCATCATGAAGAAGCTTTAAAGACGGCGGATGGATTCCCCACAAATTGGACGACTTTTTCATAAATGCCACGCAGGGGTTCCAACACTTCAAGCATGGACTGCCATTCTTTGCCGTTCAGGGAAAGCGCTTCATTGACTTGGTCTTTATAAATGGTGTGTTCCTGGCCCTGGTGATGAACTTCGGCCAAAAGCCGCAGCTTTCCAAATCCGTTGAAAGCAGCTTCCAGCGCTTTCAATTCACCCTCGTTGAGAACCCCTTTATCGAACAGCACCTTCAGTCTATCCAGGGTATTGGTTACTTCCGCTGACACGCCATGATACTTGCATAGGGAGGATGCTAGGAACACCGGGAATCGAGACAACTCCTTGGCATTGATGCTCTTGAGATTGGACAAGTCCCTCTTCGTGATCGGGTTGCCCTGCTTCTCCATCTTCTGCAAATGATCATTGAGGTTGTTGATTGCATATTCCTGACCTTTGGTCGGTCCCCTCGGGGTGATCTTTTCTGCAAAAATGCTGTTTACGTTCTCGTTGTATTTTTGGCAGCGGTCTTTGCCGCCGATGAGGCATTTGGCTGATGAAAACACCTCTGCCATGATCAAGCTCTTCGGATCAATCTGCCTCGCAACTTCGATCGCAGTCCCAACGAATGTCCCGACACTCCGGATCGAGGATGGGGCATTGCCGCCGGGGTCGAAGCAGAAGCCTTCTCGAATAGGAATGTCCTGTTCTAAGCCCATGGGCGTCTCTCCGAGGGCGGTGATCCGCATCTCAAAGTATTCCAGTGCCTTGATCAAGTTCGGATCCGTTTCTTTGCTGTCCTTGTCGGTAAGCACAGCAAATTCCAGGTCGGAAAACGGAAACATCTCATCCCGGCTGCCTGATCCATACAAAATGAAGGTCTGGCTTTCCAAATTAACTCCGAACTCCTCCAGCGACTGCTTGTAGAGGTCCTTAATGAAAGAACCCACCTGCCCGGAGATGCTGTTTTCACCACCCATTTCCTGCTTGTGTGCATTGTTGCGAATGGAAGCCAGCCGTTCCCGGTCTTTGCCCACATCCGGCGGGTGTTTCAAAGGCTGATTGTTGTCCACAATTGGCGACTGTTCCCGGACAAAATTTTCCAGGCTCTTGGTGATCGAACTGAGCACATTCCGTCCACCTTCTTCTTCACCCCTGAGCTTATAGCACTTCTCAGCCGCACAGAAAAACTTGATGTTGTCCGCAGGCTTGCTGCCCACTCCGACGGATTCCTCATAGGCCTCGGCCACACCCTCCAAGTCGAGCGCAAGTAGCCCGTTGGAAGCTCCGTTGATGGCGATCTCCCGGGCCAGCGGCTGGTCCAGATTGAGGCAGACCGTCTGGAAGAATTTGATCGTGGCCTGGGTGATCTTCTCTCTGGAAGAAGGCACTTCATGGCTGGCGAGGGATGCGATGGCCATCAGGTTGGATCCCACCTGTACTCTCGTCCTAGGATCCTTGATCTCCAGAACCTGCTTGATCTGCTCAGGACCAAAGCCCGCTTCCCCTTTCTGCCACATGTTCTTAATGACAGCCCTTCCCATATGCTGCTGAATATCGCCCAGCGAGACCGGATATTTCGGATCGCGCAGCTTATGTTCGGGAAGCTTGGAGAGCATTTCATCCATGAACTTTCCAACCACCTTGGGATCATACGCCGGCCGCTCGACCCCATAGGTCCTGGTCAAACTGGCCTCGGTTTGCCCCATGTTGTAGATGGCTTCCAATCCGCCGTGCTTCAAGACCAGTGCCTGAACCTGCTTCTCCAATGAGCGCACATTGTGCAGCTTGAAGAAATCTGTCTTGTTCGCCTCGGCATTTTTGAGCACGGCCTGGACAGTACGGGCTTTTAGACTGCTGTGTTTGCCAAGTTCATGGGTGGCCCGCTCCGCCATCACGTCGCCATACTCTTGCTTGATAGCTGAGATGAATGCTTCTTTGACTTGTTTATTTTCGACCGCTTTGGATTCCCTGCCATCCACTGTTTTTCCCCGAACCCATTCGACCACTCGCCCCCATCCGGTGCCTTTGGTTTGCAGCTCGTTTCTTGGGGTCACGGCCAGCTTGCCTTCACCCTGAAGTGAAATGGCCCGGAATTGGCTGATGCTAATGCTCATAATTAAAGGGAGGCAGGATTTGCGGCAAAATCGTGTCAGACGAACTGTCGAACCTCGAGAATCCCGCTGCTGCGGTCATCCGACTCAGAACTTGCCAGTCGCACAGACCAGCTTTCAGCCTGGTTGACGAAGGATTCCAAGTGATTGCTGAGTGCCGCAGAGGTGAGGCTGGCCAGCGGCAGTGCCCCTTGAAGGATGATCTTGTTGGTCGCCAACGAAACCGCCAGCGTCGCGCCATCGGTTTCCCCCCAGAACAGGTTTGCCTTGAGAAGCGAGAGCAGGAGGTCTTCACGATCCGTCTCTGGAAGCTCTGCCACCGGGGCATAAATCATCATTTTTTCCTGAGCCGTATCAACTTCGAGGCAGAGCAGAAGATCATCGAATCTCAGGTAGCAGGCTGCGGTTTCATCAAGCTCAAGTCCTGACAGACCGAGGTGTTCGCCCAGCTCCTGGATCATGATTGAGAGGGCATTGCTATCCATGGGAAGTAGTTGATGCTTAATATTATAAGTTTCCAGCGGTGCGCTGAAGGCACAGACACGCTGCGCCCACAGGTTATTCCGCAATCGCGAGATCAGGATTACAGTTCTTGCCAAATATTGTGCTGGGATGCTCCACGCATGGGCCGCTATCCCGTGAAATCGGCCACTTTTTACCTCCAGAGATTCCCCACCAAATAGCGCCATGCCCAACCGCTCATAAGGAGCAACCAACCCTCCATGGCGGGTAGGTGGAGAAAGGCGGCCATCACCAGGAGAAATGAACCGCATTCCAGCCAAGCTTTGTAAGCGGCTACACGGCTGTGATTTGCAGCTCTCATGGCCGTTGCTATCTGGAAACCCAGGCTCTCGCTCAAGGCCACTGCGATTAACTTGCGCCAGAGCGTAGATGCCTCCGGCCAAAGCCACCAAGTACTCATGGCCAGCAGGAGCGCCAGAGCCATGGGCAACCACGATGAACGGGCGGCCACTGACACAGATGATGTAAATTTCGCCCCCATCAGGCAGCTTATATACCGAGGTTTACCGAGAGCTGCTTGATCATTGTAGGGTCTGGTTTCTTATTTGTAATGGCCTTGATTAATTCGCGAGCCTCCACACTGCCTACACCTGGTTCATGAAACACACTGGATTGAAGTGCATCGCTCAGGCTGATGCGGTCTTTCGGATCAGGTTTCAGCATCTGGTTCAGCAGACGGTCCAAGGAGGTCAACCCCTCCGTGCCTTCAGCGGTTGAGCGCATTCGGTTTTCGGAGGTGCGCCCGAAGTCGCGGATACGGTTTTCCATTTGAAAAGCGAACCGGTCTTTCGAGCTGACAAAGGGTAACTCCTTCACAAACATCTCATAGGCCGTGATGCCGAGGGCCCAGGTGTCTGACTTGTGGGTAACCTCGTAGTTGATGGCATTGATGATTTTATCAATGTTCATCTCGTGGGCCTTGTTTAGCTTCTGCCATTGAATCAATCGCGCAGAATCGGGAACGTCTCGTTCTTCAAAATCAATGAGCATCGTCTCCCATTCCTGCTTGATGAGTTTCTCACTTTTCATCTCCAGCTCATTGCGCAGTTGCTTCCGGGCGGTGTCCGCATCTGCCCGGTCAATCGCCACCTCTGGTGCCAGCCAACGTGGATTGTCCACGCCTATATCCTGAACCCAGACGGTGGAGCTGTTTTTTGATGTGCCAAAGTCGCCCAGCATCGCCGTCCCATCCTGGCCAATGAAGTAGTTCAGCGGCTTCACATCCAGGTGCATCATGCCCCGCGTTTCCTGCATGTGCTGCATGCCTTTGAACATATCTTGCAGTAAAGTCAGGCGCAACACGGTGGCTGCTTTCTGGCTGATTGCACCGTCCTTCAGCGCCGTCTCGATCTTCTGGGATGCTTGATGAACATCTCCATTCGGCGCCAGTTCCATGGCGACGAGCAGGTCACCATCAGAGTTGCGAACGGCACCCACAAGATTGATCACATTCGGATGGCCATCCCCCATCGCCTGATAGTGCGCACGCACCTCCCGGCATGCGAGATCTTGGGCGGCCTTCTTATTGTAGCCATGTATGTTTGGATCTTGGCTCAAAGACTCTTTGACCGCGATCTGCCGGCCAGAGGCACTTTCATAAAGAGAAACGACGCCAAAGCTTCCCTCGCCCAGCTCCTTCTTCCGCTCATAGCGCTCACCTCCGATGACTAACGTATTCGAGTCGATCTGACGATCCCCAAGGCGCGAGACCGTTTGCGCAAAGACTTGATCAAGGAACTGCTGCATCTCTGGCGAGGCACTGTCATAACTGAATTTGAAGCCGTATGATTCCGGATCCGGCACACCTTCGGACATGAGTTGCGGGGATTGGGCCGCTAGCTTGCTAAGGAGCTCGCTCTTGAATATTTTGCCGTCGCTGGTGGCATAGCTTAACTGCGTCTGGGCATCCAGCTTGCGGAGTTCCTCTGCGATTGATTCTCCCAATTCCTGGGCCACATCACCGGTTGCTTCATTACGAACCAGCAAATCTGCAATGCTTTGAGTTAGTTTCGCGTCCAGCTCCATCTCGGGCATCCCCTGATCTGTCAGCAGAGGGAGCTTTTCGGGGATCTCGACGAGCGTGCCCGAGACGGAGTCATGCTCCGAAGCCAGAATAAATTCTTCCCGAGCCACGGCCAGACCATCAGACACACGCATTTGATTCCCGACCGATTTTAGCTGGCTGCGATCAAAATTTTCAATGCCATGGTTGACCATCATTTGATCAATCTTAGCCCAGGAGTTCAGGTCTTCACGATCATCCATGACTTGCAGGCGCTGCTGCCTAGCCTGTTCGTTTTGACTTTTAAAGCGCGTGCTCATCTCCGCCACGTGATCCACTTGCCGGGTATTGACGTGCTTGAGCTTTTGCAAGTTCCCCTCCTTGTCGCGAAACAGGACAAATTCAGCCTCGGGCTTGCTGTCCTTGTTTTTAGCAATGGCGGTGAAAGCTTTCGAAAGCTCGCTTTCCAACGGTGCATGCTCCTTCAGCCGCCCTATTTCATTCTGCACAAGCTCCAGCAACTTCATGTCATTGCTTTTGGTCACCCCGCCTTCCCGTGCGGTGAGGAGGTGATCCTCCACTTTCGCCAACAGCTCCCGCTTCATTTGGATGCCGTTGCTATCCGACTTTCCACCTGCCTGGACCAGGTCCTGATACTGGTGCATCAACTCATAAGCCTTGGCCCGATGGACCTCTGGCTGGCATCTGATCTCATGACCCACGAATTGAAGCATGTCATGGATCGGCCCCTGTCTGGCCTCTTCCGTTTTCAGCCCCCTGAGAATACTCTTCCCCACATGCTTTTCCTGCATGACTTGCAAGGTGGTCTCGAGGCATTTTAGGGTGCTGAGCCTCTCAGAGGCAGGCGCGTTTTTCGCCACCAGTTTTTGGTACTGCTCCGCCAGACGCAGAGCGCTTTTGTGCAGACTTCCAAAGCCTGCATCCGCATTCCTGCTGGGGTGGGTTAGCTTAAAGGCTAACCGCATCATCTTGTCTTTGAGGCCCGCATAACCGGAAGCTTTTCCGAGTGCTGTCTTGAGTCCATTTTTGCTGAGCAAGTTGCCTGCTGTGACCTTTCGCTCAGTGAGGGCTTTTGCATTCTTTGTCTGGGTCAGTATCGCGGTCTGCGCCACACGCGACTGTCTATTCGCGATTGAGGGATCTTTCTGGCCTTGCTGAGGCTGGCGCTCGACATTGACAGGATGAAGCTGAACTGTGGACTGCCGGTCCAGAATTCCAAAAGTATTCATGTGTGGATAGATTTGATAATGGCATCCGGCCAAAAAATGTTAGGCGCGGATGAAGAATTCATTGGCTGTTGACTCCAGATTGAGATCGCTGTGGCTCATCCCTTCTGTGCCCAGCCTAGTCTGCCAATGCTCAGCCCAATTGATGAATTCTGTGAGCGCTTCGGCAAACGTATCGGGCTCCAGATTCCCGCTGTACATCTTGCGCCAAAGCACGATTTCGCTTGTCGCTTGATCCAACCCAAAGGCCATGCCTTCGCCGATCTCCCGCCCAAAGAGTTGCGCCTCAAGCACCGTGGCAAACGCCGGAACAGCATCCATCTCTGCCACCGAAGCCACGACGCTGTAAAGGTGCAGGCTCAGTGTTTGAGGCTCCTCTTCGATGAGAATCTTTAACCGGTCATCTACGGCCAGTTCGCAGATGCCATTGGCATCGCTAGCGAGATCTTGAAGCCCGAGTTCAGGAGGGAGGGAGGCAAGTATTTCTGAGAGGGACATGGATCAAAAGCATGGGAGGGCGGGCATACCGGGCGAGGGTGCCAAGTCTTCTCTGCTATCACCCGTCAGCTCTATGCGGATTACCAACTACCGATAAAAAAATTCGCAGGCGTAATGTCAGACCGCAGAACGGTTATGGATGAAACAGGCGGCTGACGACTGCCCGCAAAAGTCACTTTGCTTCCACAACCCATGAACACTATCGACAATCTCAAGCAACTACTGGCAGAAATCGGACCCGCGACAGAGGAGGTCATGATCGTGCAGCAATTGGAGGCTGACTCCTGGCATGTGCTGCTAGATGAAAACCTGGGCATCGACCTAGATTATTTGGAGGATCAAGAAAAGCTTGTGCTCAGTGTCGAACTGGGCTCTCCGCCCCCAGACAAACTCGCTGCCACGTACGCTTTTCTTTTGCATTACAACTTCATTTGGTTGCAAACTGGCTGTTTGAAAATGGGGCTCGACGCTAGCAATGGGAGCATTTCGATGACCTTTGAGGCGAACGCCAGCACACTGGACTTGAACAACCTGCAAAGTCTCCTAACCGAATTTGCACAGAAAGCCCTCGTCTGGCGTGAACTCATTACTGTCGGCTTTGAGGACGACGCGTCCAGTTCATCCGAATATCGAGAAATGATGCCTGCAGCCATTCGCGTCTAGCCTTTGACCCTTCTCCTTTCCCACCGAAACAGTTCATCAACATTCTGCCTTTCATCGTATGAAATTGAACTTAGTTCCCAGTCAGACCTCTTCCACAAATTTAACCCAAGGCACCGACAACCAGGAAAAAACGTCACAACTCGGCAATAGCGGCGGTGAGCGCCTTTTTTCCAACGCCAAATACTTCGATTCCTCTGGACTGCTGATGCCAACGCAGATGAAACAGCAATCCACAAAGGAGCAAGTCTTTGAAAAGCTAGAACAAAAGCTGGGGCAGAAAGCCAAGCTAGACCCCAGCACTAAGCTGGAAACCAAACAACTGCCCGACTATTATAAGAATGAGGAAGAGATCGTCGAGTTTCGTGGCGCACCTGAAAATTGGGAGAAGATGCTTCAAAACGAGATGGGCAATGAGACACCGAAGCTCGATATTCTGCGTACCCGCTACATGGATACTGAAGAAATGGGCAAGCATGAAATCTTCTTCAAGGACGGCAAGCTGGTGAACAACGAGGGCGTAGAGATAGACACCACGGCCAAAGAAAAGATCGTCTCTAATAAGAATGATGAGCGCACTGAAACTGTAGAAAGCGGCCCGACTGGGATCGGCACACAACTTGCAGCAGGCAGGGGCAAGCACATCTTTGCAGTCTCAGACAAGGGGACCGTGCGCAGTGTGGACCCATGGGCGGCCAAACAAATCAGCGACAACGCTGGCGAAGACTGGGACCAAACCTCGCTGGATTTCGTCAATCACTCCAGCCTCGTGAAGGGCGGCTCCGTGGCAGGCGCAGGAGAACTAGTCATTAAGCAGGGCGAATTGCACCAGGTGTCGGACTCTTCTGGTCACTACCAGCCAAATAACAACATGGTAGCCCAGACGCTAAAACACTTCGAACACCAGGGAGTGGACCTTTCGCAAGTGGATGTGAAGTTGGTTGGCAAGGGGGAGGGACAAACCCCCATCTTCATGTCATCGGAGGAGTTTTTGCTACGCAATCAAGACCAGAGTGTACCCTCCAAAAACGACATCAAAAGCTTAAAGGCCGAACTCAAGGGGCTCGAAAAAGAGGAACGGAATATACGGAAAAATGGTTTTGAGGGTGGGCTGGAGAAAATAGAGACTCGAAAAAATGAGATCAAGATGCAGTTGGAACTCACCCGCAACGATCCCAATCTCACCGAGAAAAAGATTCGTTTCGAGAAGCAACAATTTAAGAACGAACTTTTGGTCAAGGTTGGCCAATTTAACTTCAGGCAGGCCTACTCAATACCGACTAAACATTCCGATGTCAGCCCGTCCCAAGAGAAGAACCAAGTGAGCGAGAAGCTCGAAACCTTCTCACAAAAAGCCAAAACTTTGCTCGGCGGACTGGGTGAGGGAAGCCGAAACCTGGGCAAATTCTCTCCAGGCAGCATCGACCGCTCCCACATGCTTGGTATGCTTGGCACCAAGATGAAACTCATCGACATCAACAAGTAGCATCAGAGCCAACCCCAGACCGTTCGGAACGGCCGATGACTTGCCCCTGTTAGGTGCACGAAACGCCAACGAACCTCCGCAGATCGCCTTTTGTGTAATTGCCAGATCATCAAGGCGGATGAACTGAATGACAACCCACTCATGAACCTCTCTGACGCACTTCTTGAAGCCGGACTTTTGCTGGGTTTACCTGGACTCGCGCTCAGTGAACAAGGCACCTGCCGCTTGGTCTTTGATGGACGGTTGGAAGTGGACTTTGAACTTTTGCCCGACGGTCAAACGCTGCACTTGAGTTCTGTTGTCTCGCTTCTCGATCTCGAAGATGCGGCATCCCTGGGAGCTCTCTTGCGAGCAAACGTTCTGGGTTCGCAAACCGGGGGGGGTTATTTCTCTCTGAGCCCCGCGGGAGAAGTTTTGTTTGAGCGTCGACTCCACATGGAGACGGTTGGCCTCACGGGCTTCATCCAAGAGGTTGAACGGTTCGTGAACTATCTCGATGGATGGGAAGACCAGTTGGTAAGCGGCGACCTTACCTTTAGCAGAAATCAGGACATACTGTTCGGTTAATCCTTCACTCATTCACTCCGCTTATGGCCACATACAGTGCTCGCAATGCCATTGCCCACCTGATAACCTACCTGGGCCTGACCGAAGTGCCAATCGAGCCCGATGGCTCTTGTGGCCTCCTGTTTGATCAGGACACCCATGTGACTTTAGAGCCCGACATTGAGCGCACGGATCTCTTGCACTTGCATACGCTGGTAGGTTCTATCGCTGCCGGAAATCGCAAAGCCCAGTTTGTGCATCTGCTGCGGGGAAACTACCTGGGCCGGGCAAGCGGCGGGGCGGTGCTGTCTCTGGATGCGACGGAAACCAGCATTCTGTTACACACCTCTCTGATCACTGAACCCATGAATCTGGAGTCGTTATCTGAGCATCTGATGACTTTGGTGCAGAGCGCCAAACTCTGGCAACAGCGCCTCGCCAATGCTGAAGCCACCAAGTCGAGGAGTGATACCCCCACTGACCTTTCCTTCTCCTCCATGCTCCGCGTCTAATCCTTCCACGACACTCTTCCCAAGATGAATCTCCAGGCACTCCAAGGCAGGCTTGCTGTCGCGAACCAAACCCTGCAAAACATTGGTCATAACATCGCTACCACTTTGAAAGGCATGGTGGTCAGCGCAGGTCAGGCGCTCAAGCAGATGGGCGACATCATAGCTCAGCCTTTTATTGCTCTGCACAAGGCTCTGACCTCACGCCAGGTCGAACTTCAAGAACCACCCGAACGCCGCAGCGGAGTGGACCAGCACTTGAATCGAGGCATGTCCAACACCCTGGACAGCATTTTGGAGGGCCTGTCAGAGATTGACCTGGAATCCAACGATGGGTTTGAAGACGATGCCCTGGGGGTGCCTCCAAAGCCCAAGGACACCCTGGAATTCAGTGATTTTCACACCATGGGCGGACAGGTCACCGAACATCCGGTTATTCAGGACATCTCACTAGCTCCGCAGCAAAGGTTGATCATCGAAGACATCGGCCCACGTCCGCAGCAAGTCACGGTAGAGAACACGGGGCCGCAGCGGGCGACATTGGTCCCCGTCTCATCCGCTTTCTGCGGGCATCTCGACAAGCTAAAGTCCAGCGGCATGATCACCGGTGCGCAGGCGATCAAGGATTCCGGCCTCGTGGGCTCGCATGTGGAAAAGTTTAAGCAAGTGGCCAAGGACACAAATACCATCCTGATGTTCCGCCCGGTGAATCAGATGAGTACGGGCCTTCTTGAAGAGGGCACTGCCGCAAAGGGGCTCAATGTGCATGGCAAGTCTTCAGACTGGGGTCCCATGTCCGGCTATATTGCACGCGATCAGAACCTGAGCAAAAAACACGACGACTCCAAAGCGATCACCAAAGGCATTGAGGACAACCAGCACTCCCTTGAGCATGACGGGGACCGGGTCGGCTCCTCACAACTGACTTTGAGCAATAACCGATTGAACTACCTGACCGAAAACAAGCTCATCATCCCCTGCAATGACATGGGCGAGCCATTGTCAAAGAGCCCCGAAAATGGTCAACGCTACTTTCTCAACGGTGGCAAAAATGAAAACTACGTATTCAAATTGGAGCCAGATCAAGGAGGCTTCAAAGTCTCCTACAAGAATTTGGAGGGGAAGCAGCCAGTGGTGGGAGAGACCGTGAAAGAATGGAAGGAACTGGAGGTCATGGGAGGGAAGACCAAAAAGGAAGATGCTCCGGTCCCGCTGACTGCCGACTACGACATGTTCGCCATGCTGCCGAAAATGGGCGATGGAAAACTTGCAGGCAAAACGTTGGACAGAGATCCCGTACTCGCCCTGTTGATGAAAGAACGCAGCGAATTGAAAGAGCAGCTCAGGACGGCCAGTGGGGATTCTGTCACGGAACTCAAAGATCAACTGAAGTCCAAAAGCCGTGAAATCATCAGAACCACCATCAATAACGGGCGTAGCAAACTGCTCGGCCAGGAGGACCGTCAGAAAGTGGATCCCGAGCTCGGCCGTCTGACCAAATGGCAGGGGGAAATTCGCACCAAGCTCAATGACTCCGTAAAAGGTGAGAATGGATACACAGGCGGCGACTTGGTCAAACACGGTACCGAGCAGGACAATACACAGTTCTCCGAGAAAGATGAAAAAGTCTTCGTCATCATGCCCAATGGCGACACCTTCATGACCCAAAACTGGGAACAAACTCAAGCCTTCATGTGGTCGGCAAAACAAGATGACTTTCTGACTTACACCAACCGGTCATACAAGCAGTCTGGGGAGATGCCGACAAAAACAACCTTTTATCCAGGCCAAAATCCGGAGGATAAATTCAGCGGCACGCGACTGGATTTCGATATGAAACAAGCAGCGGTCAATCTCGGATTGACGACCGGTTGACCATTTTCAGCTTCTTCTTTCACGTGTGCTAGCCAGAGTCTCAAGCGCCACGGCCACCGAGCCGCGCACCCATTCGATGCCCTGCTCATCTGTGAAGTAATGACCACCGAGATGCGCCGTGTAGAAGGGTTTCATGCGCTCAGTTTCGAGGCTGTCAGCAGGCCGGCCTTCGATGGCGTTGATGCGACCGGTGACATGGGTAATGCCTGAATCGCTGCGCTGGATGAGGCGGAGGAAGCGGATCAGAGTGGCAAAGGGACTGCCGAGCCCTTTGCGATTTTGCTCCCGCTCGAACATGATGATGTGCAGCGTCTCGGGTTCCTCCTTTCGGACCACATAGACGATGGCGGTGCCACGTTGGGTGTGCTGCCAGCCCATGGGCGGGCAGCCAAAAAAGCCCCCTGGCTGATAAATCTCCGGTGGGGAGCCCTGGGCCTCCAGCCATTGGGTAAAGCAGTCTTTAAAAAAGCGGGCCATGATGACGGAGCGATTCCTCAGGCCATTCACCCGCATTGGCAACTTTCTTGTAATCCAGCGCCGTTTTTCGCGGACTCACTCATGAGCCCTTTCGGTCCTGTTTGAAAAAGGGGCAGCCACGAAGCCATGGAAATCCTCAAAATTGATCAACTCAGTGTCGCGGCGCGTGCCGGCGCCCTGGATGGCTCATTGGCCTATTCCAGCATTTTTACACAGCATCAGGATCTGATCACACAATCAGCTCTCAGCGGCCTTCGGGGTCTGGAGCAGACTTTATCCGAGACAGGCATCTATGCCCAGGCCATTCGGAGCTTGAAGGAAGCTTCTCTGAAGATTGAGGAAGCCAACATCGAAGCATTAAAAGATCCCTTCACTGCCGCTTCGGGGGGGCTCCAGTCTCAGCACACCACAGCAGTAGTCAATGGCATGAGAACGCAGGGGTGGCCGTATCGCACCACGGCACAGAACCTTCAATCCACGGCCCAAAATGCAGTCAATGGCACAGGTTCCGCCAATCCTGAAAGGGGCTATGCAAACAGCGTGAAGCAAACTGCGGATGAACTGGAACTGGCAGCGGCTTATCTGGTGAATCAGGCTGATCCCAACGCAGCTAAGTTTCATGCCACCAATGCGCTGAACAATGCGACCACTGCCCGGAACAATGCCAGCAACCTTCTCGGTCAGCTTTCCGGAATGAACCCTGTTCCAACAAGCCGCTACAATGCCACTTATGAAGTCATGAGAGAGGCGCAGAAGGTGATTGACCATGCCAGCAGCGTCTTGAGTTTTGTCAACTATGCACCGATTGTGCAAATCCGCAGCCAGACGCCGACGGTGCATGATTTAAGCGGTGGCTACTCTCTTTCCACCTGGGGCAATTCAGGTTACTGGACCCTGACGGATGCTGCAGGTGAAGGCATCCTGGTGCATCCCAATGGCAGCGTGGACAATCTCAAGGGAGGAGCGGGCTGGAAGTTCGACCATACTTCCACCTTTGTATTGCCCAATCAGACAAAGATCACAGTCAATCCCGGTTCACCTGGGGATTTGCTCATCAGCCGCGGAGTGCATGCCTTCACGATAGGCAATCTCAATGGCAATGCCTGGCCAAGCGTGAGTTCTTACTCCACGCTCAATGGCCGTGATGCGGACCGCAGCACCAACGATGGTTACATCCTTGAGCTGGATGGAAATGCGGGCAGGTGGAGGAACAACGGTAACTTTTTGGGAGATGCCGGTGGCCGCGAAATCATTGCGACTTCACCCCTAAGCAATGAGCTGCGACTCGACCCGACCGATGTGGCCATCTCATCCGACTTCCAAGCTTTCATCACCGAGATGGAAATTTCGGATTATGATTACGACGGCGATGGCAAGCTCAACAACATTGAGCTGATGGATGTGGCGATTCAAACCGAGAGCTACATCCGTCAGATACAGGAAGCTTACGAACAAGCGCTGGCCAGGATCGCTGCGGCGAATCAGGCTCTTAATGAGCTCAATGAAATTATTGAGTTACTGCGCAAACAAACCGATAAAAGCACTGAGGAGCGCGGGGTGGATAATGCCGCCGCCAAAAGCGAGTTGCAGGCCATTGAGAGACGTCTGGTGGCCGCCCTGCAACTGCTGCAAGGCAATACGCTCATTGATCCGCTACAAGGAAACATTGAAACCAGCGCCAGCAATGTCCTGGGACAGCTCAGCGCCTTAACGCAGAGCGGTGGCCTAGTCCCGGCCTTACCCCCGACCTCGTCATCACTTTCACCTGGCACTCAGACTGAAACAGGGACGCCCACCACCACTGAGCAGCCTGCCAATACACCCAACAACGATCCTTTAGGGGATAGTCTGCGCCGGGCCGGGCGTCTGCTTTCAGGTATTCTCGGAGGAGGCAACTTGAACATTCTCGAACTGCCCCCGACGCCGCAGCCACCAGGAGTCACAACCACAGGGCTGGAGACTGGAGGAACGAATCAGGAAATGATTCAAACAGGTTCCACACCAGTCAACGAAGGTTCACAAAGCTTATCCGATATTTCCCTGACTCCAACGATGAAGTCAGAGTCAGTTACTGCACCTGAAGACAATGCTTTGGCAGGCTTGCTCACTCAACTGACGTCCCTGGATCCCGCCACGCCTATGAGCGTGAACCCGCAGAATCTATCGCTAGGGCTGGAAGCACTGTTGACCACGCTGGCTCAGCTAGGTGTCTTTTCTCCTGCGAATCAAAAGAGCCTTACAGATCTGCTTCAGACACCCGGCTCATCGGTTAATGCACCCACGGGTCAGCCCATTCCCACGGACACAGAAAATACCATCTCACCGCAAGGGCTGGAGACCAATTCCCCGCAAATACCAGCGACTTCACTGCTCGAATTTCTGAGAAGCTTAGAGCAGCTTGGTGCCATTCTTGAGCAAGTGGATCGGGCGACAGAAAGTCCTCTCAGCCTTCCGCCACAGCCGACTCAGACTCCGTCCAGCACTCTCCCTTCATTGCCAATTTCAGCACAACAGTTGCTGGAGTCGTTGACAGGGAAATCAGCCTCTCAGCTTCCGAGCTTGATGCCACAGTTGGCTGACATTGTATCCGGAAAGGCTCAGATAGGCACAGCGGATACAATCACTGGTCAGAGCACAGCGCCAGGTACATCGCGGGACCTCTCACGCTCCTCCCAGCAATTGATGCTCGTGCTTCAGGGACTTGCAGCCCTGGGCTCTGCGGGCGCTGGGCAAAGCACGGGCACATCAGGCTCCCAGATACCGACGGCCCCGGAGATCGGTCTCGGTTTGCAGAGCCTCCTCTCGGTGCTTGGCACCTATGGCCTTGTGGGCAATAACAGTCCGGCATCCTCCATAGTGAGTGCGGGAACAGGCGCTGTTTTCCAGCCAAGCGGATCACAAGCGCTCGGCACCATCACGGGTAATTTCCAGACTGATCCCGAGCTGATGAAGATCATTGAGGAAAACCTGAGTAAGGCGCTGCAAACACAGCAGCGGCAGCTCAGCCAGGCGAGCTCGCTCTTTACTCAATCACAGGAAATAGTGCAAAAGTTTGTTATGCTCATTGAGACCGATGATCTCGTGCGGGAGGTGGTGAAGGGCGATGATCTCTCCGATGAGCAGCAAGCGCACTTTGATGACCGAATGAAGGATCTCCGCAAAGACTGGGGGATGGAGTGGGGAAGCACAGAAGAGAATACCCCCGCAAGCCAGAGCAACCTCGTCTCCCGGGCCGTGCAGTCCGGCATGATGGTGTGAATCCCTTCCAGACATGAGCCAAGCCCCACCAGCACTGACCGAAACCGAACGAATCCAGGCGCATCTGGCGCAGGTGGATGCGCTGCTGGCGCAAGGCAAGGCAGCCATGGAGCGCATGGACAGATTTTATCATGAAAACGGCCTGGTGCCAGGAGCTGGAGAGCAGGCGCTGCTCAGCGACCGGGTGCCGGAAAGACACCGCATTATCTTTAGCCGACTCATTGGAGAGCTCAGCCAGATCGACCGCCGCATCGACGAGCTGGATCCCTTTAAAAGCAAACCATCCCCTGTCGCAGTGGGCACCCGCGCCGTCGGTAATCGCTACCGTATTTAATCCGCACCGTTTCGAATCATGGCAGCCATCAACTTCAAAACACAAACCCTCGCCGACCTGTATGCAACTGGGACGACCAATGGCAACCAAGGGCACCTGGACTACTTCCGCAACAACGCCAATGATGCGATCAAGAATGAGATTCTCGCGCTCGATCAACGCATCGCCAACTTCCAGAACGTCATCACGGATGGAGCCAAGGTCGGCAACGAAGACTTCCCCTACGACAAGGAATATCTGAAGCGCGAATTCATGGAAGAGGTGCTGGCCATCATGCTCAAACGTTCTGAGTACCGAGCCATCACGGTGCCGGCAGGCTTCTTTTATAGCGAGGCCACTTACTCTGGAGGCGGCCAGGACTTGCTGAGGAACGGGCCACAAACAACATCTCTGGGTACTATCTGGGATGGCAATAACTTCAGCAATATGACGACACCTGAACAGCACAAGGCCGTGCTCAAAGCGGGTGCCGGGGAGGGCGGACACATCGTGTATGACGCCTACTCGGCCTGGATCGACGCCGTCTTCGCCGAGGGGAACAAGATGAAAAACAATCCGTCTGAAACGGTCAACGTTGTCACTTCCATCTCAGAGCGCACGCTGCCAACCGCCAACAGCCCCAACGTTGTCTATGACCGGGTGGCGACCCAGAAGACGGGCCAAGTGGATGCGAATGGCAATCCCATTTTCCGTTACTTCCTCATCGCCAAAGGTGCGCCTGTTTCAGATATCAACAAGATCACCGTTGCAGGCACCCTCAACGGTCAGGCCGTGGACGCTAAAGTGTCGACAACAGGGAATGGAAACACCAACTCAATCTACATCGAGGTTGATCAGAATCTGCAACCTCTGGTCAATAACGCCTACGGCTTCGAGTACAACACCGTCAACCTGTCTCCGAGCATGTATCTTTATTACTTCACGGAGGCGCGTATCCGGATCTTGCGGGGGCAGCTCAACATGAAAGAAGCCGTCACCTCCGAAATACGCGACGACCTAGCCAAGGCCAACTCTGCCTATGCTGATCTAGAAGCCCAGGCGGGTAAAACACGCGCCCAATCAGCCGATGGCAAGACAGTGAATCCAGACCTGAGCTTCGAAACACAGAACATGGATTTCTTTGAAGCCACCAACGCGAAAAAGGGAAGCATGCTCTACGAAAACAACGGCAATGACGACCAGCAAAACTACTCCGAATGGGGCAGCAGCCGCAGCAGCCTCAAGGCCTACATTGACCGCAAATCCACCCAGTCGCAGGACGCGATGCTGGACTATCAAACTACACTGAACCGCTTCAACCAGGCCTATGAAGTGTTGAGCAAGATTCAAGAAAAAATGGATGGCCTCGTGAAAAGCCAAATCCGCAATGTGGCCTGATTTCAAACATAAAAGCCCCCCTTTTCCTACCATGACCATGCCCAACGAAACCGCCAAGTCCGCAGCAGGTGGCCTGCCATTTGATTCCCCCGAAGACTGGAAAAACTTCTTTGAAAAGTTCGGGGCCAATGGCCGCACTTACCAGGATTTCACCAACCTCACGCCACAGAGCATGGAGGTCATCTACATGGTGGGCTACAATCAATACAACGCGGGCAAGTATGATGAGGCCGAGCGGATTTTCCAACTTCTGAGCGTGCTCAATCACTTCGAGCGTCGCTACTGGACCGGCCTCGCCGCCAGCCGAGAATTGCAGAAGAAGTATGATCTGGCCATCAAGGCTTATGGTTACTTGGCCATGCTGGACATGGAAGATCCGCTGCCACCGCTGATGATGGCCAAATGCTTCCTAGCGGCAGGCAAGGTTGCCGATGCTGAAGGGGCCCTCCACGCCTGCATTTTTGTCTCCCGGAAGAAACCAGAGCATGCCGGGATCGTGGAGCAGGCGGAGAACCTTCTCGAACTGCTCTCCAAAAGCGAAAACGCCGAAGCCAAGCCATGAACATCACGACCAATCCGTCCACCATCGCCGGCTTCGACCCGGGCTCCCTCCACACCACGCTGAAGGAAGTCAAAAAGACAGCCACCGAGTCCCTCACCAAAGCTCTGACCCTGCTTAGCACGGTTGATTCGACAGGGATGCTGCCCCCCAAGGACGGCGTGATGCAACTGTCCGCTCCGAAGCTCAACATGAGCGCCGCCGATTTGACTCTCCGCATCGGCCTACTGCAAGATGCGCTGAATGAGCTGATGACGGCCGTCTCCAAGAACGAAATCGAAGGCCGCCTGAACGAGCTGAACCGCGAGAATCGTGAGCAACTCGACAAGATGAAGGACCAGATGAAGAATATCGAGAAGGAAGCTGAGAAGAAGCGGGAGGCTGATAAGAAAGTAAATATTTTCCAAGCCATCGCCAACTTCTTCAAAGCGATCTTTGACATCATTTCCGCAGTCTTTACCGCCATTGCGGCCATTGGTTATGCACTCACAGGGAACGTTGCGGCAGCAGCAGGTTTATTTGCGGCGACGGCAGCGCTCGCGGCTTCAGCCGTCATCAATCTAGTCATGGCGGTAGATTCAGTCGTCAAAGCCGCCGGTGGTGGCGGATTTCTCAATGACAAGGCCATTCAAGGCATGACCAAGGCCACCGAAATTCTGGGTTATGTCGCCATGGGTGCGGCAATGGTCGGCGGCCTCGGCGCGATGGTCAGTGGCATCCGTCAAGGTGCCACCATGGCCGCAGGGAAGCTGGCTGAGAAAGGCATCCAACTGTCCACCAAGGAGATCATGCAACAGTTGCCAAAAATCGGTGGAGAACTATTCCAGGAAATCGCCAGCAAAGGCACCCAGAAACTTGCCCTGGAACTGACCAAAGAAGGCATCGAAGAGGCAGGCAAGCAGGCGCTCAAAGAAGGAACCGAGCAACTCATCAAGAGGCTGCCGTCCGAAGTTGCGTTGGAGTTCGCAGAGGCCGCCGCTAAAGCTGCCGCCAAAGAAGGTGCCTCGGCGGGAGTCAAAGAAGCTGCCAAAAAAGCGGCCCTGGAAGCCGCAGGCGCTATCATGAAGGAATCCTTGTTTCAGGCCCTGCGGCCCTTCCTGGATCTTGCTGCACGGCAGGCCATTACCGCTTCCATCATTCAAGGCTCTAACCAAATCACCCAGGGCGTGGCTGGAGTCATCGTCGCGGACATCCGTGAGGACGCTGCAGAAGCACGGCGCAAAGCAGATGAGGCCGAAGCACAGGCCAAAGCCATCCAGGCCATGATCGAATTGCTGCGAAAGACCATCGAGCAACTTCAGGAGGACCTTCAAAACATGCTGGAGTCCTCCATGGAAACGATCTCCTCCATCTTCAATGCGGCTGACGAAACTGCCAGTTCGATGAAGGACTTGATGCGCTTCCAGGCCGCCTGATTCCTTGTCGTTTCATAACACTCAATTTTCTACCAGCCCTATGAACGTCTCCTTCAGCATTTCCACACCGACCACCACACCGTCACAGGTCACGGACCCGAATCAGTCCCAGCCAACCGGTTCCACAAACAAAACCCTGACGGTCAGCATTACCTCGGGCACCGAGAATATCCACGGCACATCCCCCCAGGCCATCACGCTGAATTTCCCCCTCATCGGCCCGGAAGACATCGCGCTCAATGAAGTGTTACAGCAGCTCAAAAACCTAGATCTGAATGCGCTCAAGGGAATGACCACAACGGCTGCCGTGTTGTTGCTCAATCAGCAGGTCGGAGATATCGCAGCCAGCATGATCAAGGGCGGCAAGTCCTTCATTCAGGAAAATGCGGCGTCGCTGACCCAGATGTTCACAGGCATTGAAGAGCAGGCGAAGAAGGCGGAGACGCAACTCTTTGACATGATCAACAGCAGCACCTACCCGGATTTTGCCGAATTCCTGGGGAAGATGCTCATTGCTGCGCAGGAACTTCGTCAACTCGCCGGTGAAGCAAAACATCACCTGGTGATGGCTCAATACGACAACGTGCTGGACCAAGCAAAGCAGATGCAGATCGCGGCGGAGAAGAACTACGCTTCAACCATAAAGGAAATTGAGGCTGCGCGCGCAGAGGCCATCGGCAGCATCATCTCTGGGGCGCTATCCATTGCCAGCACCATAGGGGGTGGCGCCTACGGCGCGAAGTCTGGGGCTGGCCTCATGGGTGCGCAACTAGGCAGCGGAGTGGGCCAGGCTTTCGGCCAGATCGTCTCCGGCGGCGCAGGTCTCGCCTCCGCTAAGATGAAGGAGGATGCTGCAGTGTTAAAACTCGAAGCCGATCTTGCAGGCGTGACCCAAAAGAAATTTGAGGCGACGCAGAAACTTTTGCAGGAGGCAGAATCCATCACGGAGGAGCTGGCCAACATTGCCAAGTCACTCTCCGATATGGTTCTAAAGCTCTATCAAGACTTTCTTTCCAGCCAGAACCAAATCCTTCAGAGAGCCAACATTTAATGTCTCTCATGAAATACTTTCTGACCGTGTAATCCGCGATCCAGGAAAGGTTAAGAAAGGCAGTGATGATCGTGTTTTTGGATGCCGCGCAACATCTGTATGTTAAGAGCCGGGAGGTGACACCATGAGTGCCATCGGCCCGGATGTGCGCGCACTTGTCAGCTCCTACTCAAGCAAAGAAGGACTGGCAGACAGCCTCGCCCAGGCGCAGCGCCAGGAAGGCAGCATCAAAGGCCAGACGGTCACTCAGCAAGATGCCTCCACCTCGCTGGCCAATGCTGCTGAAGAGATGACCTTTGCTGCCTCGGAAAAGGTTGAGAAAAAACTCTCTGAACGCAAGGCTGGCTCCAAAGAATCCCTGCGCCTGAATGCCACCGAGCTGGCAGACAAATACGTCAACATGATGGGCGATTCGCAGACGCCCCGCAAGTTGCATGAGTTTCTTGATGCACTGAAGCAGAAGGGAGAAAAGGCCAGCGAGCAGGACATCCGCGACATGCTGAAGCGCGAGTTTAGCGATGTGTCCGAGCAGTATGCAGCCATTGCTTTTGCTGAAGAGTCATTGAAGAACGAAGGCGGGCATGACGCACTTCTAGGCAAGGTCAGTTCAGTAAAGGAAACGCTGCTCAAAGAGGCCGGACCCGCCATCCGCGCAGGCATCAACATCGCCTCTGATGTGCTTAGCTTTTCCAAGCAAGGTCTCGAACAACTGGAGAAATTGCGGGATCTCTACCGCTACGCCGTGCTCGGTCGCCCGACTGTTTCAGACATGTATCAAGCCATTATGGGGCGCTATGGGGAGAGCCGCTTCACCCAGGCCTTGGACTTTTTGATACAGGCGGCGGGCAGTGACCTGGATGCCCATGGCATGGGCCCCTCCATTGAGTCCGCCCATCTCGAAACGGCGGTGAACAACATCAATTACGTCCAGCAAATGGGAAACCTCTATCGGGTGCTGGCCGAGCTGGTGGACAAAGTACGCCCTTCTCCAACCGCCTCATCATTTTCCTTCACGCATGGCCAATGAATACACAGCCCATGACCTTATGCGTGAGTTGCTGGAGATGACCACGCAACGGTGGATAGACCCCAATGCCTTCATTCAAATCACCAACAAACTCGGCATCAAATCTTCGGAGATGCGCATCTACTTCCTCACCCAACTCCGTGAACAAGTGCGGCAGATTCCCTTAAAGCTGTATCCCGCCGCTGACACACGCGAAAAAATGCTCGATGCCCTGCAGCAAGCCATGGATACGGAAATCTCACGCGAGGAGGTGAACTCGTGACCCTGATATCCGACACAGTGGCAGAATTTGGTCGCTCCATTGGAATGAGTGATTTGGTTCTGCGGGAAGACGGCACCCTGGTTCTTGACATGGAGCGACTTGGAGTGCTGGCCATTGAGCTGATCGGTGAGAGCCGGGAGAGTGTTTCCCTGAGCCTGATGAGGCGCATTGAGCCTCCTGATTCAGCCGCATGTGCCCGTCTGCTAGAGCTCTGCCACTATCGCAATCCAGCCCCCTTCCCCGCACGGGCAGGTCTGGCACGGGAGGGGGAACTGCTCTTTGCGATCCGCATGGATGCTTATCAGTTCACACTCCCAAACGTGCACCAGGCACTCGACTGGCTCACCGGACTGCAAGATCAAAGCAGCACATTTACACGGCCCAAATGATGCAGCTCCTCCCAGAAGCCTTTCAGCCGCGCATTGGTCTCACCTCTATCGAAATCGGGGACGAATCTCCAGCACCTTTGCTTCCAGATGATTCGCATCTTCAGCCGATCAATGCCGCGGTGGAGCAGCAGTTAGAGGCCATGCTAGAGGCAGAGACTTTTGAAAAAGTCGTGCTGGATGCTTTGCGGCCCCGGGTGCGCGATCAGAGCGTCTTGCATCCAAGTGTGTTTCACCCTTTGCGGGATGAAGTCATGCAGGCACTGCGCATGGAATCCGATACGCAGACAGACCCAGCGGTGATTCAGGAGTTGCACGAAGCTATCCACCTGCTTGACCACCTCAGGGCAGTTCATGATTTGGGAGAACAGTATCGCTATGCCTTGCTGAAGGGCTGACATCATGAATACCTCTCCCGAAATCAACAGCAGCCACTTCTCTGAAAAGGAGGAATCCTTGCCTGTCTTTTTAGCTCTTGGCACGCGGCAGCGCGACTGGATGATGACCATGTCGTATCTGCACTTGGAGCAGCGAAAACCTGATCAAGCTCGCGTGCTGCTGCGCCTCGTTTATCGTGCGTTCCCAGACGATGCTGAGGTACAGCGCTGCTTGGCTCTTGCGGAGTTACTGGCAGGATCACCCGTCACCGCCGCACGTGTGGCGACGCGTGCTTATAAACAATGTGAAGCCCCTCTGCGGGTGCCAGTGGGTTTGATATTTGCCAAAGCCCTCTGGCAGCAGGGCCAGGAAGAAGCGGCACGGGATTTCCTGGCCAGCCTCCTTAACCACGAAAGACACTGACCTGCCCAACTCTCATGGCCTCCATGCTCTCCTCTGTTCAAAACGTCCTTTCGAAAGGGACAAAATACTACGACATCATCATGGCTGTCGTGGTGGTGCTGATCCTCTCAATGATGATCATGCCGGTGCCTCCTTGGCTGTTGGATGTGCTGCTGGCGGTGAATCTTTCGATCTCCATGCTTCTGCTCATGCTGTCCATGTATGTGCCGCACATCTTGGAGTTTTCGACGTTTCCCGCCATGCTGCTGGTGACCACATTGTTCCGGCTTTCGCTGAACATCACCACCACCCGGCTCATCTTGCTGGAGGCGCATGCGGGCGAGATTGTCTTTACCTTTGGCAACTTCGTCGTGGGGGGAAATTTCATCGTCGGGGTGGTGATCTTCCTCATCATCACCATCGTTCAATTTGTGGTCATCACGAAAGGGGCCGAGCGCGTCGCCGAGGTGGCGGCACGCTTCACACTGGATGCGATGCCAGGCAAACAAATGAGTATTGATGCCGATTTGCGGGCCGGCAACATCACTCAGGAAGAGGCCAAAAAGCGCCGCAGCATGATCGAGAAAGAGAGCCAGTTGCATGGCTCCATGGATGGTGCCATGAAGTTCGTGAAAGGCGATGCCATCGCCGGCCTGATCATCACCGCGATCAACATAACGGCTGGCATTGCCATCGGCACCCTGCAAAAGGGCTGGGAACTCGGCAAGGCCGTCACCACCTATTCCATCCTCACCATTGGCGACGGCCTTGTATCCCAGATTCCCGCGCTCTTGATCTCCATCACGGCCGGCATGATCGTGACCCGCGTAGGTAATGAAGAGGAAGGTGGTGCGCTCGGTGGGGATGTGGGGCGGCAACTGCTGTCCCAGCCCAAAGCATTGATGATCGCCGCAGGCTTTCTCTTTGCCTTCGCTCTCATCCCAGGTTTTCCCAAGATCCCGTTCATGATATTGGGCCTCATCGCAGGGGTCATCGGTTACGCCAATTTTCAGACCCAACACGCACCCGCTGCGGTCAATCATGACAAGCGCAACCTGCCCGCTGCTGCCGCAAGCGGAGCCAAACCCGCACTGAAACAGAAGCGGGATGATGGCGATGATTTTTCCGTCACGGTCCCCCTGCTCATGGATGTTTCCGCAGCGAGCCAGGAGGTCGTCGATGCCAACGCCATGAACGAGGAGCTGATCCGGGTCCGCAAAGCCCTGTATCACGATCTCGGAGTGCCTTTCCCTGGCATCCATTTACGTTTCAATGAATCGCTCCCTGCTGGCCAATACAAGATCTTGTTGCATGAGGTGCCCATCGCTGAAGGACAGTTCCAGGTAAACTGTGTGCTGGCCCGTGAAAGGGCAGACTCCCTGCGCATGTTGGGCATCCCATTCACAGAAGAGAAACCTTTCCTCCGCGGCCTTTTGCCCCTCTGGGTGCCGCTGGACAGTGTCAAAGATCTGGAGAAAGCCAAGGTCCCCTACCTCGCACCCACCCAGGTCCTCACCTATCACCTCAGCATCATTTTAAAACGTTATGCGGGGGACTTCGTCGGCCTTCAGGAGACCAAGTACCTGCTGGAACAAATGGATGCCCAGTTCCCCGAAGTGGTGAGGGAAGTGCAACGTGTCCTGCCCGTACAAAAAATCACCGAAGTCTTTCAGCGTCTCGTGCAGGAAGAGGTCTCCATCCGCAACCTTCGCACCATCCTGCAGGCCCTCATCGAATGGGGCCAAAAGGAGAAAGAGGCAGTTCTGCTGACAGAATATGTCCGTGCGAGTTTGAAACGTTACATCAGTTACAAATTCAGCCGGGGGCAAAACATCTTGGCTGTGTATCTGCTCGAGCCAGGCCTGGAGGAAAAGATCCGCAAGGCCGTCCGGCAGACCTCTGCCGGTGCTTATCTCGCTTTAGAGCCAATGACGGTGAAGGCCCTTCTCGCCTCAGTGCGCAAAGAAGTTGGGGACATTATGGAAAGCAATCAACGCCCCGTCCTGCTGACTTCGCTGGATGTACGGCGCTACACCCGGAAGCTCATCGAACAGGAATTCTATGAGCTGCCGGTCCTGAGCCACCAGGAGCTCACCGAAGAAATCACCATCCAACCTCTGGGCCGGATCGCCGCCTGACGCCTTCGTGATGAATACGACATCGCCATCATACGACACCCTTCGCGAGCCCATGGCTCAACTTTGTGAGGAGCTAGGCATTGCGACTCCGTTCCCAAATGAACAGGGCGTCTTTGTCATCCAAGTCGAGGAGCAGGAACTGCGTTTCAGCCTTCTCAACAATGGCCGAGTGAACTTGGTCGGCGTCATCGGCAGAGCCGATGAAATCGCTGCTCTACGCCAGATTTCCCTTCAAGCCCTGCTCACCAGTTGCCTGACTCTGCAAGCCGTGCGCTTTGGAAAGCTCGGCCGCGAGGAGGTCCTCAGCATCGAGCCAGCGACGGATGAGTTGATCCTCTGGCACTCTTTAGACGGCCCAGATGTCTCCATCCCTGCCTTCTTCCAGACGGCGGAAGCTTTGCTGAACGAACTTGAGTTTTGGAAAAACTGGCTGGCTCACCCTTGAGATGATGAACTCCTCCCTAATCCCTATCATCTGCCATTTTCTGGCCTTTCTACTCCTGCTGTCAGGCAGTCTATGTGCCCAAGAGTACGACCGCATTCCATGGCGCACCAAGCGGGTCAGTTTCAACGTCCAGCAGATGTCCGTGCGAGATCTTCTCAAGGACCTCGCCACCTCCCAAAACCTGCCAATCAGCATCAGCGACAGTGTCAAAGGCGTGACCAGCGGCCAATTCAAAGAGGTCGAAACTCAGCGCTTCTTTGATCTGATTTGCGAGTCGAATGAACTTGTGTGGTTCTATGACGGTGTGCGCATGATCATTGAAAGTGCGGATGAGGTTCTCTCACGCCCGCTGACCCTGCCTTACTTGACGCCAGAATCTCTGAATGAAGTGCTCTTCAGCGTCGGCTATGCCAGTGGCCCCAAGGGGCGTGAGGTACAGGTGAAAATGGGGCATCGCCAGGGTGTGATGCTTCTTGTCGGCGGGCCACAGTTCATTCAGGCGACGGAGGCTTTGGCCCGTGATCTCGACAGCCAGGAGAATCAGAGGATCAACGAGCAGATCACCGTGCGCACCTTCCGGTTGAATTATGCGAGTGCGGGTGACTCGACGGTCAATACAGGCAGCGCCAGCCGCATCATCCCCGGCGTCGTCACAAGTTTGCAGAACCTAATGACCAATCAACCCGTGGGCAGCCTGCTTTCCACCGGCGTGGAAGAAACGATGAACCGAGTCACGCGGCCCGGCCTTCGCGGCAAGGGTTTGGCGGCGGTCGGCAATCCTGATGCGGCCACACCGCCAAGGCCCTTTAATCCTTACGATCCCACGGGCTCTCAGCAACAGGCCACAGGCAACCGCAGCCCAAGAACGGCCGAGGACGACCGCAATGATCCGCGTGCGCCGATGATCGTGGCCGATGTCCGCTTGAATGCGGTTTTGGTGCGCGATGTCGCCGCTCGTATGCCGCTTTATGAAGAGCTGATCAAGATGCTGGATGTCTCCACCAAAGCCATCGAGATCACAGCGGCCATTGTGGACATAGACTCCGACAACTTGCGCAATGTCGGCATCGAGCTGCTTGGGCTCGGAAAAAACGGCAATGACAACGGTCGCCTGGGCTTCGATGCAGACCGGGGGATTTTTGATGGCATCAACACGCAGGGCCAGCAGGCGAGTTTCTTTGACAATGCCAATCTGGCGCGCGGTGCAGGCTTGAATGCCACCGCCCTGATCAGTGCGGGTGGTTATGAACTGCTCACGCGTTTGCGCGCAGTTGAGCAAGTGGGCGCAGGGCAAATCGTATCCAGCCCTTCAGTTTTAACCATGGAAAACACCCAGGCTGTAATCCGCACCGACGAGAAGGTTTATGTGAGGGTAGAAGGCAATCTCCAAGTGGATCTCTTTGATGTAACAACCGGCGTTCAATTACGCGTGACTCCCACAATCGTGAAGGAGGGCCCGCGCAATGATTTCCGCCTTCAGATTGATATCACGGATGGCAGTTTCTCAGACACCCGGGTGGATGAAATCCCCTCCACTCGCGAAAGCGCCATCAATACCCAGGCCATGGTGCCAGAAAACAAGACGCTCCTTTTGGGAGGTTACTCCGTGGAGCGCCGCGTGCGCAACACCCGCCAGGTACCCTTGCTCGCCAAGGTGCCTGGCCTGGGTAAGCTGTTCTCCCGCAACGAGCGCAATCATGAGCGAACCCAGCGCTTTTTCTTCATCACACCGCGAATTGTTGATTTGCGTACCGAAGCAACCAATCCCGCCGATTACAGCGATACGGCGGGCAATGAACTTGCCTTGCCAAGCCATCTCTCGGACGACCATCTTTCACGCGACAAGGTCGAAGATCTGGCGCGTCGTCTAGCTGCAAGCACGGCCCATTCGCAAGATGATAGCGTCGACGACGGCAAGCGGCCTAACGCCTTGTTGCCACCCCTTAACGATGTTCCAAAGGCAGCGCCCATGCCGGAAGCTAGCCCTTCTGGCAACGAAAAACGCCCGAAACCCTTTTACCCGTCTCGGCCATGAGCGCTGCATCTCAACAATGGCTTCTGAAGGTGATCGCGGGTCCGCATCAGGGCGCGGAGATCGGCCTATTAGCCGGCAAAACCCTGATCGGTAGCGATGGAGAGTGTGACGTCGTTCTTCATGATGTGCTTGTTGCACCCCAGCACGTAGAATTGGATTTATCGGCCTCCGGCATGGTCGCAGCAGCCCTGGGGGGACGGGTTTTCATCAATGGCAAGCGCGTGCGTGAAGCCAGTCAAAAGGTGCCGGACTTCGCCTTCTTGACGATCGGCGGTTCTCATCTCGTCTTGGGTCCTGCAGAGGGTGCCTGGCCGCTACTTTCCGCGGCGGATATTCCCGAAGTGGAAAAGGAAACTGAGCCCCCTGTCGCGGCAGAAGGAACACCCGAACCAACGGACAGCGGGCCTCCATCATCAGGACTCAAGCCCATCGTCGCCGATGGCAATACAGTCTTGCCACCAGCTCCGCAGCGATCTTCCAAGCTCGGGCCAGTGCTTGGCATTGTCGCAGGTATCGTTGTCTTGCTGGTTTGGGCCATTATTTTCAATGACTTCACCAGCAAGGATGCCACAGGCGACAGCAACTCAGATGTGGCCGACAGGCCTCTGGTGCGCGCTCAATCAGTCGTGGAAGAGCTGGGACTGCTTGGCTCCATCAAGATTGACGAAGCAGCCGGACGTCTGACCGCGACAGGTTACGTTGACAGCGAAAGCAAGCAGCGGGAACTCCAGGCAGCTCTTCGTGCCACGGTTCCAGGCATGCGCACTAAAATTTACAGCCTGGAAAAGATCGCCTCAAGTGCTCGCACACTCATCGAATCTCAAAATCTGCCACTGACAGTTTCCAGCCTCAGCGAAGGCAAACTGAAAATCGCCGGCAAACTCCCATCTGCAGATCCGTGGATGAGAATGAAGCAGCTCCTCCTCACGGAAGTGCCCGGCGTCAGCGAAATTGAGGACAGTGTTGAGATCGAGGCCCCATCACCAGCGGTGCCACGCATCGTTGACGTCTCGGCGCCCCGCTACGCGAGCGCTGCTCCAAACACGCCCACAGCTCCGGCAGCCAGTCCACAGCCGTCCCCACCCGCACCATCCCCGAATCCCGTCTCAGCACAGACATCACCTCCTTTGCCAGATCCCGTTACAGACTACCTCATCAGCACCGACACCATTGATACACCCGAATCTGCCATATCGGCCATTCGTGCAGATGAAGGCGGGCTCAGTTATGTCCGTCTCAGCACGGGCGGCGTCTATTTCATCGGTGCCCGGCTGCCCTACGGCGGCACCGTCGCCAAGATCGAGGCCGATAGTGTCACGATCATCGAAAAAGGCGAATCACGTACCCTCCGTCAGGGGGATGTGGTGATGAAATCCAATTCTTTTGCCGCTCCCTAACCATGTCCTCAGATCCGCTCACAGATCCTGCTTTGAAGGCCCGAATCGACACCCCCGATTTCGTTGAAATCCTTTCTGCCGATTCCGAGGGCAGCTTTTACGCGGATGTCACCACCTATCTTGACGCCTGGCAAGGCCAGATCAAATCCTACCAGGATGCCGGGCTCTCACGCGGTGAGTTTGACGATCTGAGCCGACTTTCCAACAGCCTCCAGACCACTGGACGCGTCCTCGAATTTTTCGTGAAGCTTCAAAAGCTCCAGCCGGAGAAGGCCCACGAAAACTAAACCGCCAACGCAACATCCAACACACTACCTCAATGCCAGTCACCGACTTCGATCCACCTCTCTTTGGCAGCAATTCCCAAATCTGGACCACCATCACGGGAATGGCCAATACCCTCAACACCGAAACCACTCAGGTCATCACGGATGCCAGCACCACCGACTTTTCCGATCCCGGTTCAGTCGTGCTCCTTCAGATGCGTGTGAACCAGGTCACCAATGCAGCTACCGCTGTCTCCAACCTGGTCAAGGCGATTCAGGAGCCCTCCAAAAACGCCGTCTCCAACCTGCGCTAATCCCCGTCCAGCCAAACACTTCAAGCCATGGTTCACATTGATTCAGAGCTGGTGCGTCTGCTCATGCGTGCGGGTTATGCTGCCGCATGGAACGGCCTTCATCAGGAGGCCATTGCCATCTTTGACGGTGTGGGTGCTGTGCGTCCTGAGAGTGAACTACCCGTTATCGGAGCTGCTGTTGTAGCTTTGCTGTCGGGCCATTACGAAGTCGCGGTAAAGACACTGCGAGAGGGGGCCCTCGATCTGAATCCCGACAGTGCCTTGGCACGTGCCCACCTCGGTGTGGCATTGCGTTTGCACGGGGACGAAGACGAGGGCCGCGCACTTCTCCATGATGTCGCCACACAGACCACGGACGCTGATGCTGCCCTCATGGCACGCAACGTCCTGGCCATGACACCAGACCAGCTTAAACCCCATTTAAAACTTCTATGACTCCTGTTGTCCTGTCCGCTGCTTCTGCCCCAGCGGCACTCACCCAATCGTTACCCGTCACTCTCGCGGCTTCATCCTCAGCAGATCTGGATCGTCTCCGCACACTCGTCGCGGGTGTGCAGCCCACGGGTGAAAACGTCCAGGTCGGTCTAACGCCTCCCCCCGGCAAGATCGAAGAAAGCGGCTTTCGCACTCTGGGAGACTCCATCCTGGAGGGCGTCGCCAAATTCAATTCGGGCTACAACGACTCGCTCAGTAATATCACCACCAAGCTTGAGCACATCTCCGCAAACGACCCTCTGCAACTCGGCAACAATTTCGGCGAGCTCATGTCACTCCAGGTCGAGGTGGCCCGCTGGACCATGTCCGTCATGGGCGTGGACAATGCCTCGAAGGCCGGCACCAACACCATCAAGGAACTCAGCAAAGGCGGCTGAGGCTGCGGTGTGTCCCTAAATATTCTAACGCCCTTCTTTTCTTACCCGTGCGATCCCTCCTCTCTAAACTCCGTTGGCTGCTACCCCTGCTCCTGACCCTCCTTCTTGCAGGCTGTAGCAAGGTTCCGCTGTTCAGTGAACTCCGAGAGGAAGAGGCCAATGAAATCATGGCGCACCTGCTGGAGCAGAAAATCGACTGCGTGAAACTGGCGGGCAAAGAAGGCATGTGGATTCTGCAGGTGCCGGCTGAGGACTTCCCGCTGGCAATGCAAACGCTGCAAGCCCTCGGCCTGCCACGTCAAAAGCTCATGAAGATGGGGGACGTTTTCCAAAAAAGCGGTCTGGTCAGCTCACCCACGGAGGAGCGCATCCGCTTCATTGATGCTCTTTGTCAGGAGCTCTCAGACACCCTCATGAAGGTGGATGGCGTCGTCGCGGCGAAAGTCCACATTGCCCTTCCCAACAATGATCCGCTGAGTGACAGCACCCTGCCCGCCTCAGCCTCAGTCTTCATCAAATATCGCGCAGGATATGATGTCGAAAGCATCACTCCAGATTTGAAAAACCTCGTCACCAAGTCGGTGGAGGGCCTCACTTTTGAAAATGTGGAGCTCATCATGAGTCCCGCTGATGCTATCCCGCCGCCACCGAAAACGCAGGCCGCAAATCCCCTCCAGGAATGGCAAACCAAGCTTCCATTTTGGGCCATCCCCGCAGGCAGCGCCGGCGCAGGCTTCCTGTTTGCATCTCTATTGTTAGGCCTGCTCCGCAAAAAAGCCACCCCCTGAGCCTTCATCCACCCCTACCCTTCCTTCATGAGCACGCACGGCGGCTGGTATGCGAGCCAGGCAAAGACCAACCCGGACTTGTTTCGGGTCATCTTTGACTTCAATTATCGCCCTCAATTCTGGTTGCATCCTGAAGTCATTGCCCGCTTCCCTGAGGCGGCCGTGATCCGCGTCCTCGCGACTGGCAGTCACGGTCATCACCACCTCGCGTCCTGGCTCACCCGTGCACTTCATTTGAATGCCTGCGATCCATTTTTGGACTTTCAGGAACCGCGTCTACGGATCGCTCTGTTAAGCCCCGAGACTCTGACCCGCCTGGCCCGCTACATCGGAGCCGCACTTTGCTGGCCTCGCATCACCTCCGTTATCGGACGTCAGCAGATCCAGGAAATCAAGGCATCCATTGGCGAAGATGCACACGCGTTTGCCCTGCGGCGTGCCCGGCTCATCGTACCAGAAAATGAGGCGATCCTGCCCGATTCGGAAACTTCACTCATTGACCATGTGATGGACATTGGCTGGAATGTCCTGGCCAGTTCCTGCAGCCATGAAAGCGACGCTGTATGCGAGCGACTGGCGCTCAAATTTCCGCTCCAAATAGCAGAAAAAGTGACCTGGCGCGTGCCCCCCGAATTGCGTGACCGCGCTTGGAACCGGGTCCGTCAGATCAGCCGTGAAGTTTTAACCGCAGGAGAATCCAAATGCTTTGCTTAGAGAACAGTGGCGTCAAGGTGGCACCTGCCTCCAAGATCTTGAAAAGGGATGAGCACAGTTTCATCCTAGAGGGGCAGCGCATCCTCGAAGCCGCACGCCATGAAGCGGCGCTCATCCGCCAGCAAGCGGAGACCGATGCCGAAAAAAAGCGCGAGGAGGGTTTCCTCAAAGGCCAGGAAGAAGGAAAAACAAAAATCGCCGAACACATCGTCGAATGCATGGGGCAGAGTGCGGTTTATTTTTCCAAGGTCGAAGACGTCATGGTGGATCTCGTCATGCGTGCTGTGCGTCAGGTCATTGGTGAAATGGATCAGCGGGATGTCGTGGAGCGGCTCGTCCGACGCGCCCTGGAAAGCACCCGCAATGAGAGCCAGATCACCATCCGGGTCTCCCCCGGTCAGGCCGATTGGATCAAAAACCGCATCAGCACCATCATGCAGACCTTTCCGAAGATTCACTTTCTCGATGTGCAGCCGGATCAGCGCCTTGCTGAGAATGGCTGCATTTTGGAAACCGAGATCGGAGTCGTGGATGCCACGCTCGAGACCCAGCTCAAGGCCATCGAGAAGGCCCTCATTCGTTCGATGAAATGACTTCATGAACTTGCCGACCTTTGACTTCAATTCACTCACCGCGCGCTTGCAGCACGGCATGGATTCCGTGCAGCCCCTGAGCTTGCGCGGTCGCGTGACACAGGTCACCGGCACGATCTTAAAAGCTTATGCACCAGGCGCAAAAATCGGTGAACTATGTCGCCTGAAAAACCCCTGGGAAGATGAAGGCATCTTGGGAGAAGTGGTGGGCTTTTCCAAGAATCTCGCTCTGATCACCCCCCTGGGGGAGCTCATGGGAATCTCCTCCACCACAGAGGTCATCCCCACCGGGGAGGTCCACCAAGTACCCGTGGGCAAAGAAATGCTCGGCCGTGTTTTGGACGGTCTCGGCCATCCCTCCGATGGAAAAGGTCCCTTTAAGATCGAAGCCCATTACGCCGTCACAGCCGATCCCCCAAATGCCATGACCCGGCAGTTGATCACCCACCCGATCAGCCTCGGCGTGCGGGCGCTCGATGGACTGCTCACCTGTGGCGAAGGCCAGCGCATGGGCATCTTTGCCGCTGCCGGAGGCGGAAAAAGCACGCTGCTGAGCCAGATCATCCGCAACACTTCAGCAGACATCGTGGTGCTCGCGCTCATTGGCGAACGCGGACGTGAGGTGCGTGAATTCCTGGAGCGTGATCTTGGGGAAGAAGGGGTGAAAAGAGCCGTGACCGTCATCGCCACCTCGGACCGCCCTTCCATGGAGCGTTTGAAATGTGCTTACGTGGCCACAGCGATCGCCGAATACTTTCGCGATCAAGGCAAAAAAGTCCTCTTGCTGATGGACTCCGTCACCCGCTTTGCGCGTGCCCTGCGTGAGATCGGTCTCGCAGCAGGTGAACCGCCCACCCGCCGTGGTTTCCCGCCCTCCGTATTTGCCACGCTACCCCGAATGATGGAACGCGCAGGCTGCTCAGACAAAGGCAGCATCACAGCCCTCTACACCGTCCTGGTCGAAGGCGATGACATGACTGAGCCCGTGGCCGATGAAACACGCTCCATCCTGGATGGTCACATCGTTTTGAGTCGCAAATTGGGCTCGGCCAATCATTACCCCGCCATTGATGTGCTGGCCAGCGTCAGCCGACTTTTCACCGCCATCAACACTTCAGACCATCAGCGCGCCGCAGGCAAAATCCGCAGCCTCATGGCCAAGTATCAGGAAGTGGAGCTGCTCGTCCGCATCGGTGAATACAAGAAAGGCAGCGACACGGCCGCCGATGAAGCCATCACCAAGATGGATGCCATCAACACCTTCCTCAAACAAGGCATGAACGAGCCGAGCAGCTTCGATCAGACTCAACAGGCCATGATCCAACTCGCAAGATAAACCCATGCTGCGCTACCCACTCCAAGACATGGTCTTTGTCCGCGAGCATCGCGAGGACAAAGCCAGCAAGGCCGTCACCCGTGCGCGCCGTGCCGTGGTGGAGGCGGAGGAAAACTTGGAGGCCAAGCAAAAGGCCCTGGCAGACTTTACCCAATGGCGGATCGCCGAGGAGGAGCGGCTCATTCAGTCCATCATGCGCAAGCCTGTCAAACTCGGTGACATCACAGACCTGCGCCTGGAGATCTCAGCCATGCGTGAACGGGAGCTGGATTTCATGGATCAAGTTCACAAGGCTCAAGGCGAGCTCGACCGCGCCAAAGAAGAACTTGATAACGCCAAGCTGGCCTACAAAAAAGCCACCCAAGATCTCGAAAAGCTCATTGAACACCGTGCCGCATGGCAGGTGGAGCAAAACCACGAAGCCGAGCGCCAAGCAGACCTCGAACTCGAGGACTTTATCAGCCCTCAAAACAGCGACCTTGGCATGCACCCGGAGAACACTCGATATGAACTCAATTGAATCCACTCACGTCAGCTCCTCTCGCCAAATAGCTGAGGATCACAGCTTGCCTCCCGCTTTTGGCACCTCGAATCCAGTTGCCTTAAAAGCCCTGCGTTCATTGATCACTGCGCCGCAAAACGAATCAGTGGAGAAAGATGCATTGCAGCTTTCAGGCGATGAGGCGGGGACAATCTCCGAAACTCATGAGCTGGCGGCTCATTTCATTTCCTCACAAAAATCACCTTTCACTGATTCCCCCTCATCTGCTCCCCTCAGCTCTTCGGGGAAAGATTCAGAGGTCACCATTACCACAAAATCCACCGCTTCCTCAGATTCCACATTCCCAGACCCCGGACTCATTGAGGCGCTGCGTGCCCTCCTAGGCCACCCCACTCAAGCTTCATCCGCTTTTCAACCCATCACTACTCCGGTTGAAGCTAAAGACAGCGGCTCCACACGCGTGTTGGAAATCGTGCAATCTTTGCTCAGTGAAGAAACACTACCAGTTACTTCTCTGCCTCTATTGATCCAAGTGCGCGATGCACTGGCTCAGAATAAAGGAGACTTGAACGATCAGCAAGAAACCCTCGCACAGATTCGGGCACTTATTGAAGCCCTGCCATCCCAGGCTGGTGCTGTCCAAGAAAGTCCTTTTGAAGATTCCGCTGATTTCCCACCTACCCTTGAAATGCCAGAACAAGAAACGCCCAACTTGGGTCAGGTGATTTTGCAATCTCTTGGCACTCAGTCATCAGCATCTACCGCCCATGCCGTAACCTCCGTCAGCCAACCTGAGCATCTCGAGCGTGTAGAGAAGTTCAGTGCGCTGATTACAGAAATGGCAGACCGCGTACTCGTCACGGATCCCCTCCATGGACAGACCCAGGAAGTCCGTATTCAGCTCGCAGAGTCCGTCATGCCCGGAACCGAGGTGCGTGTCTGGCGTGAACAAGGCGGGCAACTGCGCGTCGATTTTGATACCACCTCCGGCTATTGGGCGCGTGTCCTCAATGAGGCCTCTCCGCTTCTCACACAACGTCTCAATGAGCGGCTAAACCTGACGGATGCTGTCCTTGTCAACGTGCAGCAGCAGGGCGGTCAGCCGGAAGACGGGCGCTCCCGCAATCGCCACACCCCCTGGGACATGACCGGACAGGATGCTCCTCAATAACTCACCCCATACCAGAGTGAGCCACCCCCTCCATCCCCTGCCCATGTCCAGATCACGCTCAGAATTCATTCGGCTGGCCAATCGCATTGCGGGAAAAAACCGCCCGTTAAACTTCACCTGGAACGCGCAACCTACGCAGTTTGTTTTCTCGAATCTTCTCCAGCGCCCACGTGGGAGCTGGAGCCTCCAGATCCGCATGGGCGGTCATGCTTTGCAGGTGGAAATCAACCGCCTGCCAGAACTCGCCTGGGTATCCCCTGAGCTTGCCGGCATAGATCTCCATGACCTTCCTGGTGAACTGGCCTGCGGTCTTATTGAGTCATCCTTCGGAGAAATCTTCACCGCACTCACTAAAGCCGGGATTGATGTCAGCATTCTCAGCATGGAGCCCTTCAGTTTCCGCCAGTCATCGGCGGAGATCATTCAATGGAGCATCCATCGCGGTCATGAATCGCACTGGATGCATGGCAGCATCGCCGGAGATGATGCCGCATTGGCCCATCTCGCCAGCTTGATGGAGCGTGCACCGGTCTCCCCAAGCGCAGATGATGCAGTTATTCCTGTGCCGATAGATCTCATCGCAGGAACCATGCATGTGAGCTTGGCCGACTTGCAGGCGCTGGAGTTGCACGATGTGCTGCTGGCCGACTTGAAGAGCTACCAGAGCCAGCGCGAGTGCACTCTGAATGCCGCCCGCAGAGCCTTGGGCAAAGGCCACTTAGAGGCCAGCACTTTTACCCTCAAACACCTGACCTCCAAACCCGCCACCACTATGGGAGACGCCGCGTCCGTATCCGTCAATGATCTTGAAATCGAACTGACCTTCGTGGTCGGCCAGACCACCCTCACCGTCGGCGAGCTGCGCCACTTGGCTCCGGGCTTCACCTTTGAACTGCCCATCTCCTCAGGCGATGGGCTGCTCATCTGTGCCAATGGCAAAACAATTGGCCGAGGCGAACTTATTGAGGTGGGAGATCACCTCGGAGTGCGGGTCACGGAATTTTCTGCATCATGACCTCTTTTCAAATCCCCGATCCTCTCACGCTGATCTTGTTGACGGCGGTGCTCTCGATGGCCCCGTTCTTTGCGATCATGGCGACCTCGTATGTAAAGCTGGTGGTTGTGCTCAGCCTGGTGCGCAATGCCTTGGGGATCCAGCAAATCCCACCCAACATGGTGCTCAATGGCATCGCTGTTATTCTCACCATTTACATCATGGCCCCGGTGGGCCAGGCGACTTTTGCCTCCGTGGAAAACGAAGATTTTAAAGACTTCAATGCCGCCAAGCTGCGCGTGGTCTTAGAGAAGGGCAGCACGCCCATTCGTCAGTTCTTAGACAGGCACACGTCCTCACATGAGAAGAAGTTTTTCCTCGATACAGCACGCCGTGTGTGGGGTAATCAATCGAAGATTGAGATCTCTGACAACAGTTTCTTTGTCCTCATCCCCGCGTTCACAGTCAGTGAGCTCACCGCAGCTTTTCAAATCGGGTTCCTTCTCTACCTACCCTTCATTGCGATTGATCTCATCGTGTCCAACATCCTTTTGGCCATGGGCATGATGATGGTGTCCCCGATGACCATTTCCCTGCCCTTCAAGCTCCTGCTCTTTGTGCTCATTGATGGCTGGGCACGCCTGATTCACGGGCTCGTTCTCACCTATGTCATCCCGGCCGCAGGCGGGGGCGGGTAATCCATTGCCTTTTTCATCGAATGAACCAAAACTTTCTTCTCGAAACGACCAATCAGGCCCTCATTCTGGTGCTGATTCTGTCCATGCCACCCATCATCGTGGCCACCGTGGTGGGCGTGTTGGTCAGCTTGATCCAGGCCCTGACGCAAGTGCAAGAACAGACGCTCGGCTTCGCGGTCAAACTGATCGTTGTCACCGTCGTATTGCTTCTCACAGCCGGCTGGACAGGCGCGGAGATGTTCAAGTTCACGCTGCATATCTTTGACACCTTTCCGACTCTCCGGCGATGATGAATGACCAGGATGTGCGAACGATCTTTCTCATCGTGGCCTTTACAGTGCCGCGCATGATGTCGGCCTTGCTCATTTCTCCTTTTTTTGGCGATCAGTTCATCCAAGGCATGGCGCGCCAGGTCGTGATCATCTCGCTGAGCCTGATGGCCATCCCCATAACCCTCCAATCAGGAATCACCGTGCCTGAAAATAGCTTCTGGCCTTTGTTCCTCCTGGGCGTGCTGATCAAAGAAATCGCCATCGGCATGTTGATCGGTTTCGGCACTGGCCTGGTTTTTTGGATTGCTGAGGGCACCGGCTTTTTCATCGATAACCAGCGTGGCAGTTCCATGGCGGAAATGTTTGATCCCATGTCAGGCGGCAGCAGTTCTCTCTTTGGCGTCTTGTTTACCAAGGTGCTCGGCGTGCTCTTCTTCCTCGGTGGCGGCTTCTCCGCCTTTCTCACGATCGTCTATGACAGCTACCTGACTTGGCCGGTCTTCTCCTACTTCCCCCAGTTCCAGCCCACCTTTGCCATGGCCAGTCTAAATCTCCTCGACGGCATCATGGGACTCATCGTCACCTACTCGGCACCCATCATCATCGCCATGTTCATTGCCGAATTTGGCCTTGGTTTGATGAACCGCTTCAGCCCACAATTGAACGTCTTCTTTTTGGCCATGCCAGTGAAAAGCGGCATCGCCTCCCTGCTCATTATTTTCTACCTCGTCTTCCTGCTGAACTTTTTCAAAGGCCAGATCATGACGCCAGAGAAGTGGAACTTTTTTTACCAGGGGTTCTTTAAATGAGTCATGAGCGAGAAGACTGAGCAACCCACACCAAAGAAGCTGCGTGACGCACGCCAGAAAGGGCAGGTCGCGAAGAGTCAGGATGTCAACGCAGCCGCCTTGACGATCGCGTGCTTTGTCACCATCTCCGCTTTATGGTTTCCTTATGTCGAGGAATGCAAGGCGCTGATGACGCTGCCCACGGAATTTTACACCCAGCCTTTTCGAGAGGTGGTTGATGAAGTGCTCTATGCCGTTGTCATTAAGATCCTCCTTCTCTCCGCCCCCTTGCTGGCAGTAGTCATGATTGTGGGGATAGCGGTGAATTTTTCCCAAGTTGGTTTTATGCTCGTGTTTGAGCCGATCAAACCAGAGCTAAAAAAGATCAATCCTCTGGATAAGGCCAAGCAGATGTTTTCGATGAAAAACCTCGTCGAATTTGGCAAGTCCGCGCTCAAAGTCATCATCATCGCCGTCCTCATTTACCTTGTCACAAGGGATGCCCTTGATCCCCTCACCCGCATTCCTTATGCAGGCAAAGAAGGGGTGATGCAGTCTCTCAAACCCATGCTCAGCACGCTGGCGGTGAACATCACCCTGGCTTACATAGTGATCGCCGCCGCAGACTACTTCTTCCAGAAGTTTCAGCACACGAAACAACTGAAGATGAGCAAGGATGAAGTGAAGCGCGAGTATAAGGAGAGCGAGGGCAACCCCGAGATCAAAGGCAAGCGCAAGCAGCTCCATCAGGAAATGGTGATGAACGACACCATGGAGCGCACCCGCAAGTCCAGCGTCGTGGTGACAAATCCCACCCACCTCGCCATCGCCATCTATTATCAGGAAGAGGACAATCAAATGCCCAAAGTTCTGGCCAAAGGTGAGGACGACGTGGCGCGACGGATGGTGGAGGTGGCGAAGCAAGAAGGCATCCCCATCATGCAGCACATTCCCTTAGCACGCGCCTTGTATGAAAAGGTAGACATGGACCGCTTTGTGCCCGCAAACCTCATTGAACCCATGGCTGAGGTGTTGCGTTGGGTGAAGGAATTTCACGAGCAACAGCACTGACCGCCCCCCTTCGCCAACCGGACTCAGTAGAGTTAAGAAGCCACTGCCTCCAGCAGCAAACGAATCTCTTGCTCGATGTCCATGGGATCTTCCACCGTCTGTGCGATCTCAGCACGAAGGAGCTCCCCGTAACGTTTCCTCATGCGAAAGACAGACACTGCCACAGTGCCAGTGCTCATGCCCAGTTCTCGGGCCAGCTCTTCATAAGAATTGGGATTGGCACTGCTCGCCAGGTAAGGCTGCATCGCCTTGAAGAGCTTTTCCTTGCCACAACTAGCATAATCTTCTTCCAAGGCCTTCACGGCACGATGAAGGAGGTTCTCGGCCCAGTTGCGCTGAAAAAGTTTCTCTGGGGAATCCGGATGGGCGATTTCACGTTCGAAGCGTTCCTCTCCTTCCTCAATTTCAAAAGGAACAAAAGTAACCTTCCCACCTCTCTTTTCGGTTCTCTGTTTCCGCGCCTCATTGCTCACAAAATGCCGTAGCGCACCGAGCAAGAAAGAGCGAAAACGCCCTCTTTCAGGATCCGCATGGGACAGGACATTATTTTCCAGAACATGCGCGAAGAACCCCTGAGCCAAATCTTCGGCATCTTCAGGGGAGTAATTCTGCCGCCGCACAAACGCGTAGATCGGATACCAGCAGGCACGGCACAGGTGCTCCATATCCTTCATCGCCGCCTCATTTCCCAAATCGGAAGCCCTGATGACCATGCTCCAACGAGTCGTTTTAAAAGCTTCTTTGGGCTTTCCAACGGCCTCGGGCAGGTTCTTGTTCGAATTGGGAAAGGGTATAGACATAGTTACCGGAGAAACAGCGCCAATTGAGCGCTACTGAAAGCCCTAAGAACTCTGAAATGCAAGCCTTTAGCGGTTGGAAAGAACGTCGCTAAACCGGGAAAATGATCACACGCAGCAACGCAAAGCCCCATTCGCCTTCTTCGATCAGTAGGGGTAGGGACGCGCTGCGCCGCGTCCGACTCTTCCGTGGGCGAAGGCGGCAGTCCAGATGAACGCCGTTTGGCCTTCGACATTCACACATCTCTGTCGCCATTCAACACTCGAACGTCGCACAACGTGTCCCTCCCCCCACCAAGCCCCAATCTCGCAAGTTGCCACCCATCGCAAAACATTATATTATAGATAAATCATTCAAACCTGGAACCCTTCCATGCACACTCTCCCCGATCCTCGCCACGAAACTTTCGCTTCCCTCCGCGCCTCCGGCCACGACGTCGCTTCCGCCTACATCCACGCCGGATACAGCGTCAAAAACATCAAACAACGCTCCCGCAAACTCCTCCAAAACCCCGCCATCCAGGCCCGCATCACTCACCTAAGGGGCTGCCTCCCCCGCATCGCCGAACTCCACGACCACCATTGCCCATCCCTCCTGCTCATGCCCGAAACCCGGCATGAAATGCTCGTCTGGCTTTGGCAGGTCATGAACGGCACCCGCGAAGTCCGCCCCACCCAAATGCGCGCAGCCACCCTCTACTGCCGCATGCGCGGCTGGCACCTCGGAAAAGGCCTCCCCGCCGCCGAGTCCCCCGCCCCCACCGACATCACCCCGGCCGAGCAAGCCCTCCTCGCCATGGCCAGCCGCGAAAACATCGCCCACGAACGCACCGGCACCCCTCGCTCCCAAGAAAGCCTCACCCGCTTCCAAACCCTCATGGCCGACCACGCCCTTCCCAGCCTCCGCCAAGACACCCTCGGCCGCCCCCCCCCCCCCCCCCCCCCCCCCCCCCCCCCCCCCCCCCCCCCCC
>NZ_BAABIA010000016.1 GCF_039542385.1 Prosthecobacter algae
TGGGCGGGGGCGGGCCGGGTGAGCATGCTGCCTGCATGGGGCGTGCCCTGGGGGGCGGCAGCGGGGTGGGGGCTGACGCTGGGCGGGGTGCTGAGGGGGCTGGTGAGGGGCCGCAAGGGGGCGGGCATGGCGGCGGCAGCGGGCGGGTGGCCGACGATGCGGGGCATGCGAATGAGCTCGGCCAGGGCGCGGAGGAGCTCGCGCCGTTTGGCGGGTTTGCTGAGCTTGATGAAGCGGGTGTAGCCGGGGGGGGCGAATTGGTCGCGCAGCTTCCAGAGGGTGAGGGGGAGCAGAAGGAGGATGCCGGTGCCCTGGGTGGCGGCGGCCTGCATGTAGGGGGCGGCGGTGGCGGGGGTGTGGTCGCTGGCGTCGAAGATGAAGACGGGGGTGTCGCCAAGTTCGCGGGCGAGGGCGGTGGCGGCGGGAAGGGTGGGCAGCGGGAGGGTGGCGGTGCCCCACTGCTGGAGGGTCTGCTGGAGGATCTGCTGGGTGGTGGTGTGGGGACTGTGGTAGGTGATGCGGCGGTCTTTGATGCTGTCGAGCCAGGTGTATTCTTCTTCGCGGCCGGCTTCGTCCTGGGCGACGCGGAGGGGGAGCTCGAAGAAGAAGTCGGAGCCGTGGTTTTCTTCGCTGATGACGCTGATTTCGCCACCCATGAGGCGGCAGAGCTTGCGGCAGATGGCGAGGCCGAGGCCGGTACCGCCGTATTTGCGGGTGGTGGAGGTATCGGCCTGGGTGAAGGCCTGGAAGAGGGAGCCGAGCTTGTCTGCGGGGATGCCGATGCCGGTATCGCGGACGGAGAAGTGGAGGTGGGGGAGATCGCCATGGGGGGTCTGGCGGCTGACCTGGCGGGCGAGGATGAGGATTTCGCCTTTTTCGGTGAATTTGATGGCGTTGCCGACGAGGTTGACGAGGACTTGTTTGATGCGCTGGAAGTCGCCCCGGAACATGCGGGGGAGGGCGGGATCCATGTGGAAGTTGATTTCGACCTGCTTTTCGGCGGCGCGGTAGGAGAAGACGTCGGCGACTTCGGCGAGGAGTTTTTCGAGGTCCACGGGGATGTCCTCGATCTCCATTTTGGCGGATTCGATTTTGGAGAAGTCAAGGATGTCGTTGATGAGGTGGAGGAGGGATTCGCCGCTGCTGCGGATCATGCGGACGAGTTCTTCCTGCTCGTGGTCGAGGCCCATCTCGATGAGGAGGGAGGTGGTGCCGATGATGCCGTTCATGGGGGTGCGGATCTCGTGGCTCATGTTGGCGAGGAAGTCGCCTTTGGCGGCGGTGGCGACTTCGGCCTGTTTGCGGGCGGCCTGGAATTCGCCGATGAGCTGCTGGCGGCGGGATTCTTCCTGCTGGAAGGCGGAGATGGCGGTGTTGAACTGGGCCTGGAGGGCATCGAGGTCATCCCGCCCGGTGGCGGGGAGGCGGTGGCTGAGGTTGCCCTCACTGAGGGCGTGGAAGCCGCCGTGGAGGGCGCGAGTTTTACGGGTGATGCTGCGACCGACGAGGTAGAAGCCGAGGATGGCGGGGATGAGGCCGAGGCAGGCGCCGACGAGGGGCACCATGAGGCGTGGGAGGGTGAGGAGGTGGCGGAAGTGGACGCGGGGCTGGCGGGCGATGATGACGCCGGAGATGCGGCCGTCTGCGGTGGTGAGGGGGGCACCGGCGAGGAGCCAGCCGGGGGCCTCGAAAATCTGGCGCGGGTGCGCGGGGGTGGAGTGGCCGATGACGATGGTGGAGCCGGCCATGACGCGGTAAATGACGTCCTGGAGCTGGGGGGTGGCGGGCTCGGTGGGCTGGAGGCGGAGGGGGGTCTCGTGAATGACGATGGCGGGGGCCGTATCCACAGGGGTGGTGGCGGCGGGGGTGGGCAGGGCCAGCTCCACCCGGAGGCCGAGATCCTGGATGAAGGGGGGGACATCCACGACCTGGAGCCGCATTTTAAGGTGGGTGATGGCCTCCTGCGGGAGGGTGGTGAGGCCGGTGAGGTTTTCTGCGCCGTGGCCCTGGGCGCGCAGCTCTGCCTGGGCGGCCTGGGCGATGGAGCCGAGGTAGGAGCGCTGCACCATGCGGAGGACCTGGAAATCCTGCCAGAGGAAGGCAAAGGCGGTGACGCAGACGGCGATGACGACGGCGAGGAGGCCGAGCGCCATGAAGCGCGCGGAGATGGAGAAGCGGAGCTTCATGCGCTTTCGTGATTGGCGCGGTCGCGCAGGAGGCCGCGGCGGACGGTGGCCACGAGGTGCTCGAGGGTGTAGGGCTTTTGCAGGACGTCGGTAAAGCCGATGGCCTGGCAGAGATCGCGCGCGTCTTCCTGGAAGTAGCCGCTACAGGCGATGACGGGGAGGTCGGGGTCGAGCTTTTGGAGCTCATCCATGACCTCAAAGCCGGAGAGACCGCCAGGCATGGTGAGATCCAGCACGACGCAGGAGAAGCGGTCGGGGGTGTCGAGGGATTCGGCGAAGAGCTGGAGGGCCTGGCTGCCGCATTCGCAGACTTCGACGTCCATGCTGTGGGCATTGAGGATGGCCTTGGCGACGGCGAGCATCTGGGGCTCGTCATCCACGACGAGGATGCGCCCATGGGAGCGATTGAGGGAGGCGGTGGAAGGAGTGTACATGGCGGGAGCGGGACTGGATGAGTGGATGAGGGGGAAAGGGGAAAAAAAAATCAGGCGGCGGTGTAGGCGAGGCACTTGATCTCATCGAGGCTGGTGTGGCCCGCGATGACCTGCATGAGGCCTTCCTGGTAGAGGGAGAAGAAGCCGTTTTTGAAGGCGCAGGCGCGGAGGGCGGACATGGGGGCAGCTTCCTCAATGAGGTCGCGCAGCTCGGAGCTGACTTCGCAGAGCTCCATGAGGGCGACGCGGCCGGAGTAGCCGGTGCCGTGGCATTCCTGGCAGCCGACGGGGCTGTAGATGGGCTGGGTGAGGGGCTGGGTGATGACGGCCTGTTTGGCCATGAGTTCCTGCACATCCGGCGGGACGGCCATGGGGCGCTTGCAGTAGCTGCAGAGGCGGCGGACGAGGCGCTGGGCCTGGGAGAGGGCGAGGGAGTCTGCGAGGAGGTATTTTTCCACGCCCATGCTCATGAGACGGGAGACGGCGCGGAGGCTGTCATTGGCGTGGAGGGTGGTGAGGACAAGGTGGCCGGTGAGGGCGGCATTGACGGCGGCATTGGCGGTCTCGGCATCGCGGGATTCCCCGATGAGGATGATGTCTGGGTCAGCACGGAGGAGGGAGCGGAGGCCATTGGCGAAGTCGAGCCCGACGGTGTGGTTCGTCTGGGTCTGGTTGATGCCCTCCACCTCGTATTCGATGGGGTCTTCGATGGTCTGGATGTTGACGCCGTCGTCATTGACGCTGTTGAGGAGGGCGTAGAGGGTGGTGGTCTTGCCGGAGCCGGTGGGGCCGGTGACGAGGACGAGGCCCTGGTCCCGCGTCATGGTGCGGTTGAGGATGTCGATCTGGCGCTGACCGAGATTGAAGTCGGAGAGGCGTTTGACGCCGTCCTGCTTGTCCAAAAAGCGCATGATGACTTTCTGGAATTCGCGGCGGGTGGGCACGGCGGCGACACGGACATCCAGCCGACGGCGGCCGATGCTGAGGCCAAAGCGGCCGTCCTGGCACTCCTGCCGGTTTTGGTTCATCCCGGCGTAGTTTTTCAGCAGGGCGACGAAGCGATTGAGGTGGATCTCCGGCGCGGTGAGGATGGTCTTCATGTTCCCGTCGATGCGGGCACGGAAGCGAGCGAGGTTGTAGAATTTTTCGAGGTGAAGATCTGAGGCGCGGCAGCGGATGGCGGTGAAGAGAGCCCACTGGACGAGCTCCTCCGCCGTGTGATTGGGGCTGGAGGGATTGATGCGGGCCATGTCCTCGGCCATGATGTCCACCACGCCTTCATTGCCGCTGACGGAGGCGGTGAGGGTGGACTTATCCATGCGGGCGATGCCGCTGGGATCGAAGGTGGCGCCAGCGCGGTTGATGGCATCGCGGATGGCGGCGGGATCTGCCAGGACGGGGATGATCTTGACGGCAGAGTTGCCCATGGAGAGCCACTCGTCCTCAAAGGCGTAACAGTCGGCATGCTCCGTGAGGAGGAAGACGGCGTTTTTACCGATGTAAAGGGGATAGACGGTGTGGCGCTCTAGCAGCGGGAGGGGGAAGAAGGTCTGGCGCTGGGCCTCGCTGGCGGCGAAGCAGAGGGTGCGGCCGCCGCTGACGAGGTGCTGGAGGGCGGGCCCGAGATTGCGCTGGACGGAGTTGAAGTGGGTGGGCTCCAGCGTGGAGTGCTTTTCCTTCTGGCTTTCGAAGAAGCCGCGCATCTTGGTGACCTCGGCGGGGTCATAAGGGTAGTGCTCCATGAGCCAGTCGAAGGTGCCTTCGAGGCCCAGTTCTGGGAAGCGCGGGGGCTGGACGTTTTCGAGGGCGTTTTGCTGGGCGATGGGGAGCTGGCCGAAACGCTGGACGAGGTCTTTGCGGGTCTTTTGATACTGATCTGCGCTGATGAGGACGCGGATGGTGAGGAAGCTGGGCACCCCCCAGTTATCCCCTGCCCTGGGATTGTGATGGGCCATGACGAGCAGGGGGCCGACCATGGTGACGGGCAGCCAGGGATCGGCCACGTAGGGGACGCGGCCCAGCCTGCGGACGATGCGCTCGGCCTCGGGGGAGCAGGACTCGCGCAGGAGGGTGATGGGGAGGAGATTGTACTGGAGGGCCATGCCCTCGATGGAGAGGATGGCGGCGGCTTTCGCGTCGATTGTCGCGGTAGGTAGATTACTCGCTTCCCCAAAGGATTGTGGAGTAAGGGTGGCCGGGGGAAGGAGATTCGCAGACATGAGCGAGAAAGGGGGGAATGGGCAGATCAGCGGCTGCCGTATTGGTAGTTGTCCGGGAAATCGAACGGCTGGGTGAAGTCCGCCGCCTCGAAGTCCATGCGCAGGCCGGTGCCGGGCTGGCCGGCGGGGATGAGCTCGAAAAGGCGACCATTCCAGCGGAAGCGGAAGTCGCCCTCATCGGAGGATTTGCCCGGATTGTACTCGGGCGGGAGGTAGGGGGCGCCGATGCGGGCGCGGGCAGGATCGGAATCGCGGAACTGGAGGTCGCGGAGGACGACGAGCTCGTCAGTGGTGCTGGCGTTGCTGGGGGGGAAGTACATTTCCCGGTTGGCGGTGGCCCAGATGTGGAGGGCGGAGTTCAGCATTTCCAGGCGGCTTTTGGCCAGGGCCTCTTTGCTGGCACCATAGCTGCCCTGGATCATGACGATGACCATGCCGGAGAGGATGCCGATGATGGAGATGACGACGACCAGCTCTGTCACAGAGAAACCTGCCCGGCGGCGCAGGGGGCGCAGCGTGGCAGGTGGGCAGAGATGGGGGCTGTTCCGGGGCCGGGTCATGGGAACACGGGGCTCAGTACTCGATCTTGACGTTGCCGGGGCCGAGGAGCTCGGCCTTTTTCATGCTGGTGAGGGCGTTGTCGAACTTGATGGTGTAATCCGCCGGCATGTAGAGGGTGAGGTTGTCCTCCGCGAAGCTGATGAAGTCTTTGAGCAGGAGGTAGCGGGCGGCGGGCGTGGTGCTGTTGCTCCAGAGGAGGGAGGCCTCGGTGCGGCCTTTGACCTGGATGAAGGTGGCCTGGGCGAGGTTCAGTGCCTCGGCACGGGTGATGGCCAGATTGCGCTCGCTCTCCCCGCGCATGCGGGTGATGGAGGGGATGGCCATGAAGGCGATGATGCCGATGATGGAGACGCAGGCCATCATTTCGACCAGGGAAAAACCGCGCTGGAGGCGATGCCAGGCGCGGTGGGCAGGATGAAAGAGGGACATAGGTTTTTTTGAGAAAAAAGGGTGGCCTCATTCATCCATGAGGATGACGCGGGGCTCCTCCCCGGCGGCCCAATCTGGCAGGGTGAGGTATTGGCGGGCACCTTCGAGGGCGGCGGAGGTGAGGCGGTCTGAGCCGAAGCTGTAGCCGTCGAAATGGGTGATGGTGGCCTCATCCAGGAAACCGGTACGGGCGAGGGTATCGCTGCCGGTGGCAGTGGGTTTGAGCTTTTCAAACCGGGCCTTGGTGGTGGCGAGGTTGTTGTAAATGCGGCGGATGGCCTCCATGGACTGGACCTGGGAGGTCTTGACACCGCCGGGGCTGGTGACGCGGGCCTGGGAGAGCACCCAGGCATTGAGGGCCTCTTGCACGGCGGCCTGCTGCTGGCGGGCCATGATGCGGTTGGCATCGCGGGCACCGTTGGAAATGGCCGTGACAGCCAGGGATGCCATGATTCCGATAATGGCGATGGTGAATACAGCCTCCACAAACGTGAAGCCTTTTCTGAGGTGACTTGAAGGGGTCATTTCTCTTAAAAAGTAGTAGGGACTGTCGAAACTAAAATCCGCCGGGGAGGTGAAATCCCCGGCGGATCTAAGGTGTGCCCGGTTTCGTCAACCCATGATCGGGAGATCAGGAGATGGCGTCCAGAACCTGGAGCCGGGCGGGTGCCATGAGGCGGGGATTAGCCGTCGTCTTTGGCGATGTATTTGACCTGCTTGTTGGTGTTGTCCCACTCGATGTAGGTCAGCACTGCATTTTCTTCTTCGTCGTCGATGTTACCAACGGTGAAGACCTTGTCCTTGAAAGGACCGGAAGGTGGGAAGACGTCATCGGTCTGGGCGTCGGCGAGGACTTCAGCCTTGGTGGACCAGTCTGGCACATAACCGGCGGCGATGGCGGCGTTCATCACGGAAGCGACGGACTGGGCGTTGCGCTGGGCGGTGGCGTCCTTGGCACTGGCGTTGATGCTGCCGATGTTAGGGATGGCGATGGCGGCGATGATGCCGATGATGGCGATCACGACGAGCATTTCCACGAGGGAAAAGCCAGCCTTCAGGGAGGAGTTCAGTTTAACTTTTTTCATAGTCGTTGTTGTTTCTGTTTGGGCTGTTGGATTTCGTTGTCTTCCCAACGGAAGCCGTGTGACGGGCTTCGTGCTCGGAATATGGTATTTATAACCTTATCCGTAATTTCGCGCAATATGAATTTTCATAATTTTCACAAAAAGCTGACAACTTTTTTATGCAGTTGGTCGCAAGCGTGCGTCGCGAGGCCTGCATTCATTCAATGTCGGTCTGGGGGAGGAGTCCAGCCCAGGACGAAATCCACGGGCCCTTCAGGCCCCTGGGCACTGAGGGGACTGCGAGCCTGCTTTCCGCTCAAGGTAGCCCGCTCAGTCCCTGAGCGGACAGCAACGCCGATAGCTAACCAACGTTGATTCAAAAAAAGCTCAGTACCAGCCCCGACCGATCTCACCTGGAAACGAGCCTCCGAGGGGACTGCGAGCCTGCTATCCGCCAAAGGTAGCCCGCTCAGTCCCTGAGCGGACAGCAACGCCGATAGCTAACCAACGTTGATTCAAAAAAGCGCTCAGTACCAGCCCCGACCGATCTCACCTGGAAACGAGCCTCCGGGGTGACTGCGAGCCTGCTATCCGCCAAAGGTAGCCCGCTCAGTCCCTGAGCGGGCTACTTTCGTGAGGGCTACCTGGTGCGGGCGACTTTTCTGTGGTGGGGGTCCCCTGCCCTTTGGCGGGTCATCCGAGGGCGGATGTTGGTCATTTCGATACTGAGGTCCTGCCTTGCATCGGGCGCGGGCCTGCCTTGACTCTGGGCCTTCTATGCAACCAACCATTCAGATTGCTCTTGTCGGTGCCGGGATGTTCGGCGGGGATGTCCACCTGCGGGCCTATGCGGACCTGCAACGCTTTGGCATTGCGGGGCAACTGGCGCGCGTGGGGCTGGACAAACATGCGCGGGATCTGGCCCCGGTGAAGTTTGACCTGGTGGCGGTGGCGACGCGGTCTGAGAAGTCGGCCCTGAAATCGGCAGCGGCTTTTAATGAATGGACGGGGCATGAGCCGAAGGCCTACTTTGGCGATGCGCCGTGGGATGATATTTTGCGGGATTTCCCAGACCTGGATGTGCTGGCGGTCGCGACGCCGGATCACCTGCACACGCAGCCCATTTTGGCCGCGCTGGCCAAGGGGGTGCATGTGCTGACGGAGAAGCCGATGTGCCTGAGCACGCATGAGTCCGATGACATCATCGCGGCGGCGAAGGCGAAGAACTGCATCGTGGCGGTGGACATGCACAAGCGGTATGACCCGGACCATCTGCGCATCCGCGATGACATCCAGAACCGCATCGGTGCGCCGCTGTATGGCACGGCGTATCTGGAGGAGCCGCTGGAGGTGAGCACGAGCACGTTCAAGTGGGTGGAGTCTTCCGATCCTTTTAGTTATGTCGGTCCCCATTGGACGGACCTGATCTGGAGCTACTACAAATCGAAGCCGGTGAGTCTGACGGCGGTGGGGCAGAAGAAGCGGCTGATCCGCGATGGCATCAATGCCTACGATGCGGTGCAGGTGCGGGTGGACTTTGAAAACGGGATGAGCATCAACTTCCACAACAACTGGGTGACGCCGGCGGACTTTGAAGGGCCGGTGAACCAGGGGCACGAGATCGTGGGCGCGGATGGCAAGGTGGAAAGCGACCAGCAGTACCGTGGCTTTCGCTGGTGGAACCAAGGCGGTGGCTCCCGCACGAGCAACAACCATTTCACCCGCGATGTGGCGCGCCCGGACGGGACGAAGGGCTACATCGGCTACGGGGTGGACAGCCTGACGGTGGGCCTGGTGGCGGTGTGCCGCGTGAAATTTGCCGGGGAGAGCCGGGATGCGGTGGCGGACCTATACCCGACGGCGGAGGAGGCGCGCATCACCTGTGCGCTGGTGGATGCGGCGGCACGGGTGCGCGACCTGAACTTTAAGTACCTGAACGAGGGCAAGGGCGCGACGGTGACGGCCCGCTTTGGCGCGGACGGCATCACAATCGTGGATGCGAACCGCATCGCGGAAGGACCTGAGGCGGTGTTTGAGAAGATCTATGACAAGGCGCTTTGAGGGGAGCTGAGGGTTGCTGGGTTGATGGTGATAGATGAGATGGGGCTTGTGGGTCTTGGGTGACTTGCAGGCCCTGTTTTTTGGGTTTGGGGGTGTGGGGCGGACGGGGATTCCTGGGATTTTTTAGACAGGATTGCAGGATTGGCAGGATTAACAGGAAGTGTGGTGAGGTGGTGGATGAATTTTCAACCACGGAAGATTCGGAAGGCACGGAAGGTGAGGATGACGGGGAGGGTCCCAAGGAGGGGGAAGGTAGAGGGCGTAGCTGCGCCCGCCAGGGCGTGGGGATGGGGAAGCTCGAGGGGGTAAGAGCTTTCGAGGCGGGCCACCCGCTGGCGCGGGCAGCTACGGGGGGTAGCTGCGCCCGCCAGGGCGTGGGGATGGGGAAGCTCGAGGGGGTGAGAGCTTTCGAGGCAGGCCACCCGCTGGCGCGGGCAGCTACGGGGGGTAGCTGCGCCCGCCAGGGCGTGGGGTTTGGGGGATCCCGAAGGAGTGAGAGCTTTCGAGGCGGGCCACCCGCTGGCGCGGGCAGCTACGGGGGGTAGCTGCGCCCGCCAGGGCGTGGGGTTTAGGGAGGGGCGTGGGGGTGAGAGCTTTCGAGGCTGGCCACCCGCTGGCGCGGGCAGCTACGGGGGGTAGCTGCGCCCGCCAGGGCGTGGGGATTGGGGAAGCCTCGAGGGGGTAAGAGCTTTCGAGGCGGGCCACCCGCTGGCGCGGGCAGCTACGGGGGGGTAGCTGCGCCCGCCAGGGCGTGGGGTTTGGGAGGGAAGCTCGGGGATGGGGGGCGCGGACGGAGGCTTCCAGCGTCCTTTCAGGACGCGACCTTAATTGACATCGTTTGTTAAATTGTGGTCCGGTGGTTCTCGGTGGCTGCGCCACCTTCACCACCGGCTACGTTCCTGGCTCCCTCCGGGAGCCAAGGCCGGGGGCGAGGCAATGAGATGGGCGACGGTTCAGGGGCCAGGACTGGGCAAGTCCCGCTCCTTGGGGAGGGGCGTGGAGAAGCTCGGGGATGTGCGCGCTAAGGGGAAATGGGGTGGGTTTTTGAAAGCGCCATGGGAGTGATGCGATTTCCTAAAGCATCCCATGAGCATCCGTAGTCGCGAATGTGGGGAATGCTGGAGCCTTCGGGCGGAAATTGGGAGCTTTCGGCTTCTCCTGGAACGGTTTTGGGCTTTTCTGGGGATGAGGCTTTTTTGGATACCTCCTGTTTTGGGAGTCCTTTGGGGATGGGTTAAAAATGGTCCAAAAGAGCATTTTGGATCATGGTTATGGTTCATTTTGCATCCATCGGGCATTTTGCCCACAGCAAGTGAGCATCTAAGAATGACAAATGATCAACCTTGGGATTTTTGGGGGCTTCCACCCATGTTGAAACCAACACTGACAACAACACTCCTGATTTTGGCAGGCCTGGCCCCGATCCAGGCGGCTGATCCCACCCCACCTGCGGCTGCGGCTTCTACTGAAACGGCGGAGGCTGAAAAAAAGGCCTCCGAAACGCTGCCTGAGGTGGTGGTGACGGCCACACGAACGGAGCAGGCGGCCATTGCTGCCCCGGCCCAGGTGCGGCAACTGAGTTCGGAACAACTGCAGGAACGCCAGGTGCGCTCCCTGCCGGAGGCCCTGGAGGAACTGCCGGGCGTGATGGTGCAGAAGACGGCGAATGCGCAGGGCTCCCCCTACATCCGTGGTTTCACGGGGTTCCGCAACCTGGCGCTGATCGACGGCATCCGCTTCAATAACTCGACCTTCCGCGACGGGCCTAACCAATATTGGAACACGATTGATTCCTATGCGATCGACCGCATTGAGCTGGTGCCGGGCCAGGGTTCGGTGCTGTATGGCAGCGATGCCATCGGTGGGACGCTGAACCTTTTCACGAAGGGTGCGGACTTCCGCAATGAGCAGGCGGGCTACTTTTTCCACGGTCTGACGGCGTATCGCGGATCCACAGCCGAGGAGAGCAACGTTGGCCGACAGGAGTTCCAGTTCGGTGAAGGGGGCCGCTGGGGCCTGCATCTGGGTGCGAGCTTGAAGTCCTTTGGCGATGTCCACGCAGCGGGCATCGGCGACCAGCCGGAGACGGACTATGATGAGTGGGCCTATGACATGCGCCTGGATGTGGCGCTGGATGCCAACTGGACACTGACGGCGGTGCACCAGCAACTGCGCCAGAACGATGCCTGGCGTACGCACCAGACGCGGAAAGGGATTTCCTGGCAGGGGACAACTGTCGGTAATGACACCAAAAGAGCCTATGATCAGGAGCGCACGCTTTCCTACGTGCGTCTGGAAGGTGAGAAGTTGGAGAATCTGGCAGGATTCATTGATGCCGCGAGCCTGACGGTGTCACTGCAAAGTGCGGATGAGTATGAGCATCGGGTGAGATACGATCAGCCTGCAAATCCCCCAAATCCCGCTCCGGCAGACCGGGTGGATTATTCACAGGTGGAGCTGCGCACGCTGGGCCTGGACCTGCAGTTGCAGAGCGATACGTCCATCGGGCGCTTCATCTACGGGGTGGACTACTACCGTGACTGGGTGAGCACCGGCAGCCAACGCTACCGTCGAAACGGCACGCTGCATTCCAAGGGTGTGCAGGGGCCTGTGGGCGATGATGCCACCTATGACCTTCTGGGTGCCTACCTGAACTATGAAGTGGACCTGGGCTCCCGCGTTCATCTTTTCCTGGGTGGGCGTGAGACCTATGCCCGTGCGGATATCGGCAGCTATCAGGACCCTTCCACCCCGCAGGCGGTGGACTCCTACAGCGATAGCTGGACGAACTTTTCGGCCAGTGGCCGCATCGTGGTGGATCTGGATACGCAGGACCGTTTCAAGGTCTTTGGCGGGATTTCCCAGGGCTTTCGTGCGCCGAACCTATCTGACCTTTCCCGTCTGGACACGGCCCGCAGCAATGAGCGCGAAGTGGGGGCCCCAGGACTGGACCCGGAAAAATACATCAACATGGAGATCGGCCTCAAGGCGGAGACCAAACACTTCAGCGGTAGCCTGAGCTACTTTTACACGGTCATTGATGACATGATCGTCCGCCGCCCTACAGGCGAGGGGACGGGCACGGGCGCCGATCCTTTCATCGTCACAAAAGCCAATGGGGGTGAGGGGCACATGCAGGGCGTGGAACTGGCCGGTGAAGTGCGCTTTGATGACAATTGGTCGGTCTTTGGCCACGTGACCTGGACGGAAGGTGAGGCGGATCAATTTCGCACCAGCGCCCCGACGCAGACCCGAGACTATCTCAGCCGTGTGGTGCCGTGGATGGGCCGCGCTGGGGTGCGCTGGCAGAGCACGGACCGCCGCTTCTGGGGCGAGTTCGTGAGCCTGTCCCACTCGCAGTATGACAACCTGAACGCGGGCGACAAGGCGGACACGCAGCGCACGCCGGAGGATGGCAACCCGAGCTTCAACATCCTGACGGTGCGCGGCGGCTGGCAGATCACCGAGAACATCGGGGTGACGCTGGCGCTGGAGAACCTGCTGGATGAGGAGTACCGCTACACGGGCTCTGGCAGCAATGAGCCGGGCTTTGGCCTGGTGGCTGGGGCGACGATCAAGTTCTAAGAGGCCTGATGGTCAGGCCGACCTAACGGAAGGTGTTGACCGTTTTTTGAGTCCCGTTGTCTGGGGGAGAGATCTCCTGGGCAACGGGATTTTTTGTGGCCGGATTTTCGACCACGGAAGATTCGGAAAACACGGAAGGTGGGGAGGACGGGGAGGAGCCAAGGAGCGGGACTTGGCAAGTCCCGTGGTTTGGGAGTTGGGGGCGAACGGGGATCGGTGAGAGGGGGCGAGCTTTTTTTTACAGGATTAACAAGATTTCAGGATTAACAGGATGTGTGGAGAAGGAGCGAGGTTGTTCGGTCTGTTGGTGTGTAGCCTTTAGGCGATCTGGAGAAGGTCCGGCAGGTCAGGGGGTCGCCTAAAGGCTAGACACCAGCAGAGCTGGCGTGAGCGGAGGGGGGAGGCCGGTTTGAGCCCACGAGCGGGACATGGCAAGTCCCGTGGGTTTGGATGTGTTTGGGGGTAGCTCGGAGGATGTGGGGGCGGACGGAGGCTTCCAGCGTCCTTTCAGGACGCGACCTTGATTGACATTGTTTGTTAGGTTGGGGAATCCGGTGGTTCTCGGTGGCTGCGCCACCTTCACCACCGGCTACGTTCCGGGCTCCCTCCGGGAGCCAAGGCCGGGGGCGAGGCACGGGAGCGAAGGCCGGGAGATGGGGGCAGGTTCAGGGGCCGGGACTGGGCAAGTCCCGCTCCTTGGGGGGGCTTGGGGCGGACGGGGATCGGAGGTGGGATGGGGGCCTTTTTACAGGATTAACAAGATGGCAGGATTAACAGGAAGTGTGGCCAGGAGGCGGACGGGGGTTTTTAGATGGAGCGCACGCGTCTCGCGTGCTGTGTTCGGCGTCCCGCCGAAGACCGTGAACCGAGGTGGCTGCTGCGGGGTACCAGGCATGGGGGCTGCGGGGCGGGAGAACGGTTTCCCGCGAGACGCAGGAAACGGCAGGCGGGACGCCCGCGCTCCATGGCGAACGGAGGCGTGAGACCTTTTCGAAAGCGCCAGAGGACTGGCGCAGTCCAGGACGCTTCGCGGCTTCTTGACTGCCTTGACCGTTGACCGTTGACCGTTGACCGTTGACCGTTGACCTCAGCACTGAGCACTGTCTCCCCTGCCCCGCCCTTTCTGCTTTCCCATTTCCTCATTTCTACTTTACCCCCTCCTCCCCTTCCCTCCTCACGCGAACATGAGGCGACCGATGAGGACGGACATGGAGAGGCCAACGAGATCGGCGGTGAGGCCGGCGGCGAGGGCGTGGCGGGTTTTGCGGATGCTGACGGAGCCGAAGTATACAGCGAGCACGTAAAAGGTGGTCTCGGTGGAGCCGAACATGATGGCGGCGGTGTATTTGAGGTATTCGAGGATGTCGTTGCGAGCGAGGAGCTCGTTGAGGATGCCGAGGGAGCCGCTGCCGCTGAGGGGGCGCATGAGGGCCATGGGGAGGAGCTCGACCGGGAAGGAGACGAGGTTTAGCACGGGGGTGAGGACGTGCTCCAGCAGCAGCAGGGCGCCGGAGCTGCGGAAGATGGCGAGGGCGGCGAGCATGGCGACGAGGAAGGGCATGATGCGGGTGGCGACGCCGAAGCCTTCCTTGGCCCCTTCGACAAATTCTTCATACACCTTCACCCGGCGGACGAGGGCGATGCCGAGGGTGACGATGACGAGCAGGGGGATGGCGACGCCGGAGGCACCATCCATGAGGCGGCGGATGAGGCCGGCGGTGGGGGGATCTTCGGCTGGGGTGGCGGGCGTGGCGGCGGTGGCCTGGCCAGGGGTGGCCGGGGCGGCGGCTTTGGCGGACTCGGCAGCTTTGGCTTTTTCGGCGGCGCGGGCGGCGGCATCGGCCTTGGCGGTGGCGGCGCGTTGTTCGGCACTGCGGATGACCTGGGTGAGGCCGGTGGCATCCAGCACGGACTGGCGGAGGCTGGGGGCGGCGAGCTCCAGCACGATGCCGCCGGTGAAGAGGATGAGGATGGCGGCGAGGAAGAGGCGGCCCCGGGAGGTGATGCGGGGGGTTTCCTCTGGCGGGGCCTGGGCGGCAGGGGCTGCGGGATCGGTGCCAGGGGTGGTGGCGGCCAGGGGGCTATCCCCTGCCCCGGGGCGGATGCGGAACATGGGGAGCTTTTGCAGGGCCTTGGCGACGAAGATGGCGGTGAGGGTGGTGCAGGCGGTGGCGAGGATGGTGGGGACGATGATCTGATAGGCCCCTTTGACGCCGGCGGCGCTGAGGTAGTTGATCACGGTCATGGGGATGAGGGTGAAGGCGGCGGTGTTCATGGCCAGGAAGGTGACCATGGCATTGCTGGCGGTGTCCTTGTGGGGATTCAGCTCCTGGAGATGGGTCATGGCCTTGAGGCCGAGGGGGGTGGCGTTGTTGCCGAGGCCGAGCATGTTGGCGGCGAGATTCATGATCATGGCGCTCATGGCGGGGTGATCCCGCGGCACATCGGGGAAGAGGCGGCGCATGATGGGGGAGAGGGCGCGGGCGGCGAAGTGGAGGAGGCCGGCCTTTTCCATGAGGCGCATGAGGCCGAGCCAAAACATCATCATCCCGGCGAGGGGGAGGGCGATGTCCATGACGGCGGTTTTGGACATGTCCAGCGCGGCGGTGATGACGCCCTGATCCCCGGTGAAGCGGCCCAGCAGCCCTGCGACGAGGAGGCCGATGAGGATGAGGGAGGCCCAGATGTAATTCAGCATGGGGTGGATAGGAGTGCTGGCGGGGGAAGATTCAACCAGGAAGTTTCGCAGCAGTGCGGTGTATCCATTTGTTCCCAAGCGGATATGGGTGTCGTATTGCCCACCACACTATGCAATTCACCATCCAGGCCGCCAGCATCCGCAGCGGAGTGACCCCCCATGTGATCCGCATCTGGGAACGGCGCTATGAGGCGCTGACCCCGACGCGCACGGGGACCAACCGCCGGATGTACTGCGACGATGAGATCCAGCGGCTGACGCTGCTGCGCGAACTGACGGAAAATGGCCACCGCATCGGCAACATCGCGCGGCTGGAGACGGCGGAACTGGAGCAGATGCTGCGGCAGACGCTGACGAGGCCGGTTTCCGCCACGGCGAGCTTCACGGTGGATGCGGTGGAGCCGATGGAGACGGAGGCGGACTTTGTGAGGCTGTGCCTGGAGGCGGCCAAGGGCTATGATGCGGACCGGTTGCGGCGGCTGCTGCAGCGGGCGCGCATCCTGTTTGGCCAGCGCTGCATGGTGCACCGGGTGATCTGCCCACTCATCATGAAAGTGGGCGAATCCTGGCAGATGGGGGACATCCGGCCCAGCCATGAGCACATCTGCACCTCCGTGGTGCGGGAGGTTTTGATGACGCCAGTGCCGGGCAACCAGGTGGCACCCAGCGCACCGGAGGTGGTGATCTCCACCCCCGTGGGGGAGGTGCATGAGCTGGGGGCGCTGCTGGTGGCCTCCTCCGCCAGGGATCTGGGCTGGCGGGTGACGTACCTGGGGCCGAATCTGCCCACGGAGGAGATCGTGGCCTGTGCCCGGGCGCGCAAGGCACGGGCGGTGGCGCTGAGTGTGGTGTACCCAGACCAGTGCCCGGTGATCCAGGAGAAGCTACGCAACATCCGCAACCTGATGCCGGAGGAAATGGCCCTGATCATCGGGGGCCGGGCTGCCCGAGGCTATGCGGAAAAACTGACGGACCTGAACATCCACTGGGCGATGGATCTGCTGGAGCTGGACAAGCTGCTCGTGAAGCTTTCCCTGAGCCACGGTGGGTGAAATTTGACATGTGGGGGGCTTCCGCTAGGCTCGCCACCACCACCTTCCTTTATGCACCTTTACCGCAGCACCCACGGCATTTACCTGAACCACGCGAATCACTGGTACCGCCTGGCGGATGTGGAGTGGGATGCGCTGTTCAATCAAGAGAATCTGCACGCGTATCTCGCGGAGATCGTGGCGACGTACACGGCGGTGCCAGGACCGGAGGCGGGCACACTGCTGGCCCCACTGGGCACGCAGGAAGTGTGGGCCGCAGGCGTGACCTACTACCGCAGCCGCACGGCGCGGATGGAGGAAAGCAAGGACGCAGGCGGCGGCACCTTTTATGATCGGGTGTATGCGGCGGTGCGGCCGGAGATCTTTTTCAAAGCGACGCCGCAGCGCGTGGCGCATCCGGGCCAGGCGATGCACCTGCGCAGCGACTCCACCTGGATGGTGCCGGAGCCGGAGCTGACGCTGGCGATCAATAGCCGTGGTGAGATCATTGGTTATACCGTGGGCAATGACCTTTCCTGCCGGGACATCGAGGGGGAAAACCCGCTGTATCTGCCGCAGGCGAAGTGCTTCAAGCTCTGCGCCGCCGTGGGCCCCTGCATCTACGTGACGCCGGACCTGCTGCCGCCGGAGACGGTGATCGGCGTGAAGATCACACGCGGTGAGGCGGTGGCCTTTGAGGGCGACACGACGCTGGACCAACTGAAACGCACGCCGCAGGAGCTGGCGGAGTTTCTCTATCGCGACAACACCTTCCCCACCGGCGCGCTGCTGATGACGGGCACAGGCACGGTGCCGGGCGATGAATTCACGCTGAAAAGCGGGGACTTGGTGAGCATCACGATCGATGGCATCGGCACGCTGGCGAACCCGATGGGGTGAGGGGGACGGGGGAAAAGCAGAAAGGGACGGTGGGCGGGGATGGGGGAAAGTGCGGAGTGCTCAGTGCTCAGTGCTCAGTTCGGAGGTCAAGGGGGTCAACGGTCAAGGGCGTCAAGCCGCGTGAAGCGTCCTGGAGTGCGCCAGTCCTCTGGCGCTTTCGTTTGTTCTCCAACAGCCGTTCGCCCAGACCTAGGACCCATACGACCGATAGGTTCTATCGCCTACCGCTGGACGCGAGGGGAGCGCGGACACTTTGTCCGCATCCTCAAACCTCGGATGCGCAGCATCCCATTTCAATCGTACGCTCAGGTCATCCCCGAGCTTGCCCATGCCCCCAAACCATGGGGCTTGGGCGGCTTACCCGTCATCTTCACTTTCCGTGTTTTCCGGCCTTTCCGTGGTTGAAAATTCATCCGTTCCCCTGCCCTGAAACGATGTGGAGGTGTGCAAAGGCATTTGCTTCGCTGCCGGATGTCTGAATACTGAAAACTCGTTTCTGAAATCCGATTCCCCCCTTTTTTTCCCAACCATGATCACTGGCCACCAACTCATCGCCGGACGCGAGGCTCCTTGCGACCACGCTCCTTTCCACGCTACCAACCCCAGCACGAGTGAGAAGCTGGAGCCTGCCTTCTGCGAGGCGACATCGGCCCACGCGGATGAGGCGCTGCGCGCTGCCGATGGGGCCTTTGATGCGCTGCGGGCGGCCACGCCGGAGACGCGGGCGCTGCTGCTGGAGGCCATCGCGGATGAAATCCTGGCGCTGGGCGAGCCGCTGCTGGAGCGCGCCCATGCGGAGACGGGCCTGCCAATGGCACGCCTGACGGGTGAACGCGGCCGCGCGATGAACCAGTGCAAGATGTTCGCTGCGCTGATTCGCGAGGGATCGTGGGCGGAGGCCAGCATCGACCGCGCGCAGCCAGATCGCCAGCCTTTGGCCAAGCCGGATGTGCGGCGTGTGCTGCTGCCGGTAGGCCCCATCGTGGTCTTTGGCGCGAGCAATTTCCCCTTTGCCATCGGCGTGGTGGGCACGGACACGGTCTCGGCCCTGGCCGCTGGCTGCCCGGTGGTGGTGAAGGCGCACCCGGCGCACCCAGGCACCTGCGAGCTCCTGGGCCGCGCGGTGGTGAAGGCCCTGCGCAAGACGGGGCTGCCTGATGCCGCCTTCTCCCTGCTGCAAGGGCGCGGGACGGACATCGGCACGGAGCTGGTGAAGCATCCGCTGACGCAGGCCGTGGCCTTCACGGGCTCCCTGCGCGGTGGCCGGGCGCTGATGGATGTGGCGGCTGCCCGCCCGCACCCGATCCCTTTCTACGGCGAGATGGGCTCCATCAATCCGGTCTTCCTGCTGCCAGGGGCGCTGAAAGAGCGCGGCGCGAAAATCGCCGAGGCCTACGTGGGCTCCGTGACGATGGGCGTGGGCCAGTTCTGCACGAACCCGGCCATCGTGCTGGGTCTGCAAGGTGCGGAGCTAACCAACTTTGTGGAAAACGCGGGCGAGTTCGCCGCCAAGGTGCCGCCCCAGTCCATGCTGCATCGCGGCATCTGCGAAAGCTACGATGCGGGCACGGCGGTGTGGTCCACCATCAACGGCCTGCAACTGGCCGGTGAATCCGCCACCCCGGCGGACCCTGAGGCGACCCAGGCCGCGTGCCGCATCTACACGACGACGCTGCAGGTGCTGGAGTCGCATGAGGAGCTGCGCCGGGAAGTCTTCGGCCCCTGCTCCATCATCACCCAGTGCCCGACGCTGGAAGATCTGCTGGCCTTTGCCCGCAATCTGGAAGGCCAGCTCACGGCGGCCATCCACGGCACAGAGGAGGACCTGCGCGAGTACGCCCCGCTGATCCGCGTGCTGGAGCGCAAGGTGGGCCGCATCATCTTCAACGGCTTCGGCACCGGCATCGAGCCCTGCCCCTCCATGCACCACGGCGGCCCGTATCCGGCAGCTAGCCACAGCTTCTACACCAGCATCGGCACCGGCAGCATCTACCGCTTTGTGCGGCCTGTGTGCTACCAGGGCTTCCCCGATGACTGCCTGCCTGAGGCGCTGCAAAACGCGAACCCCACGAAGGCCCTGCGCCTGGTGGATGGTGGCTACTCACGCGAGGCGGTGTAAGGCGGCCCAGAGTGACTGTGAGACGCAGGCGGTGGGCGTGAAAGCGCGCCCTGGCCTGCGTTTTTTTGTGGGGAATTTTCAACCACGGAAGGGGCGGAAAACACGGAAGGTGGGGATCACGGGGAAGACCTCAAGGAGCGGGACTTGCCAAGTCCCGTGGTTTGGAGGGGTTTGGGGCGGACGGGGATCGGGGGTGGAATGGGGGCTGTTTTTACAGGATTAACATGATTTCAGGATTAACAAGATGTGTGGCAAGGGGGCGGATGGGGGCGGATAAGTTCGGTCTGTTGGTGTTTAGCCTTTAGGCGATCTGGAGAAGGTCCGGCAGGTCATTGAGTCGCCTAAAGGCTAGACACCCGCAGAGCTGGCGAGAGCGGAGGGGTAGGCGGACCCAGAGTTTGACCCCAAGGAGGGGGACTTGCCAAGTCCCGGGGCGAAGCCACATCGCAGGCGCAAAGCGTCCTGGAGTGCGCCAGTCCTCTGGCGCTTTTGAAAAGCTCACTCGCCCTCGTCCGCCATGGAGCGCGGGCGTCCCGCCTGCTGTTTCACGCGTCTCGCGGGAAACGGTTCTCCCGCCCCGCAGCCCCCATGCCTGGTACCCAGCAGCAGCCACCTCGGTTCACGGTCTTCGGCGGGACGCCGAACACAGCACGCGAGACGCGTGCGCTCCATCTAAAAACCCCCGTCCGCCCCCTAACCACGGGACTTGGCAAGTCCCGCTCCTTGGGAGCTTCATGGAAGCTCGGGGACTTACTGCGGGTCCGTGGATTTTTGGGGATCCAGGTGAGCGGGCAAGGCTGGGAGAGTCGTCTGGGCCGGGGCAGGTCCTTTGGGAGGTAATTTCAGGCTTCCAGGATCGGTGTCAGAATCGGTGCCGGGGAGACGGACGTTGAGAACCTTTAGCCCGGATGGGGCCAATTTTTGGTAGAAGTCCAACCTGAAGGCGGGCAGATGCATGAACCCTTCCATTTCACGAAGCTTGGTGACTTCAACCGAGCCATCGTTGAAGCCGATGATGACCTGGCCTCCGGAGCTGGTGCGGGCGGGCACGGGTTTGCCGTCTGCACCCACCAGCCAGCGTGGGGGCCAGGCGGTATCCACGGGGTTTTCAAAGACGAGTGGAAAGCTCGCTAGGGATGCTGTTTGGCTGAGGCCGGCGGTCATCGCCCAGTTGTTTTCTCCGGCGGTCAGAGCCTCCTTGTAATCAGGGCTGACGCCGATGTTTTTGTCCGGCATGAAACGAGAGCCGTAACCACCGAAAATGGACTCATCAATGGACGGATTTTGGCGGATGATTTCGCGAAAGACTTTGTTGGATGTCAGTGAGGTAAGATCATTTCCATGGTCAGGGTAATAGCCTCTGTGCTCGGCCGCAAAAGCCTGAAGCAACGTGGTGATTTCCCTGGCATTTTTCATGTTTTTGACCTGATAGGCCTGGGCGGGATAGTAGCCCAATTGAGGAATCAAATAGAGGGCCAGCAGAAGGATGGTGATGATCACCACCATCCAGATCAGGCCGCCCCAGAGTTTATTGGGGTTTGCGGGTTCGTTCATGGGATGATTTCAACAATAAGGGGCTGTGGAAGCAAGGGAAAAGGGGCGGGAGCGGCGAGATGATGGACAGGTTTGAATAAGGGTGAAACCCAAGGAGCGGGACTTGCCAAGTCCCGTGGTTTGGGGGGCTTGGGGCGGACGAGGATCGGTGGTGGAATGGGGGGCTGTTTTTACAGGATTAACATGATGGCAGGATTAACAAGATGTGTGGCAAGGGGTGGACGGGGGTTTTTTAGATGGAGCGCACGCGTCTCGCGTGCTGTCTTCGGCGTCCCGCCGAAGACCGTGAACCGAGGTGGCTACTGCTGGGTACCAGGCATGGGGGCTGCGGGGCGGGAGAACGGTTTCCCGCGAGACGCGTGAAACAGCAGGCGGGACGCCCGCGCTCCATGGCGAACGAGGCCGGGTGAGAGCTTTTCAAAAGCGCCAGAGAACTGGCGCAGTCCAGGACGCTTTGCGGCTTCTTGACTGCCTTGACCCCTTGACCCCTTGACCCCTTGACCTCCGCACTGAGCACTTTCTTCCCCCGCCCCTCCCTTTCTGCTTTCCCATTTCCTCTTTCTGCTTTTCTCCCCTCCCTCCTCACGCCACTTCTTGCAGGCCGTACTTCTCGATGATGTCCTGGGGGACGCCGGGATAGGGGCCGCCGAGGCTGATGTTGCCGATGTAGCCGAGGCCTTTCCAGGTGGCGCTGTGGGTGTAGTAGCCGCCGAGGCAGAGCTGGCGGAAGGTCGTGAAGAAGGCGGCGCCGATGCGGTGCTCGGGCTTGGGTTTTTCGAGGCCGCAGATGTCATCGACGATGGCGGACTGCTGATCGGCGGTGAGTTCCTCGAAGGGTTTGGCGTGGCGTTTGAAGCACTCGGTATTCAGCCAGGCGAGGCCACCACGGATGACTTCGCCGTCTTCGCGCTGCCTTTCATAGGGGGCGCTGATCCATTCATTGAGAAAGGCGGGCACGCCCACTTCGCTGGCGGCGGGGCCGTGTTCGTCCTTGGGCAGGATGAGATCGGCCAGGGCGGTGGTGGTCTTCAGCTCGGCCTCAGTCATCAGCTTGTCCCAGGGACCGGACAGGGCCTTGGAGAAGTCGGGATCGTGCAGGGTGTAACGCTGAGGGTAGGCTGGTGGCGCGGGTTCGGTTTCGCCAGGGGCGGCCTTCAGCGCGATGGGGGCCGCAACGGTGCCAGCGAGCCATTTCAGGGCGTGGCGACGGGAAAGGTTTTCAGACATAACAGAAAGTGTGTTTGGATTAAACATTGCCGGCCTTCATCTCGCCCATGAGCCATTCGCAGGATCGCCAGGCGAGGGCCATGATGGTGAGGGTGGGGTTTTTGTCGGGGTTGCTGGGGAGGACGGATCCATCCATGAGGAAGAGGTTTTTCACGTCCCAGGTCTGGCAATATTGGTTAGTCACGGAGTCGCCGGCCTTGGCTCCCATGCGGGCGGTGCCCACCTCGTGGATGATTTCGCCGGGGCGCTGGATGGCCTCGCGACCACTCTTCGGGCTGGCCTTGCCGCCCATGCCTTCGATGAGTTCGGCAAAGGTCTGCTGCATGTGCTCGGCCTGTTTGATTTCGTGGTCGCTCCACTTCCAGTGGAAACGCAGTACGGGGATGCCCCATTGATCCACCACCTGGGGATCCAGCTCGGTGTAGCAATCCTTGTTAGGCACCATCTCACCCCGGCCGCTGAAGCTGAAGCTGGCGCCATAGTAACGTTTGGCCTCCTCCTTCAGCTTGCTGCCATAGATGCCGGGGCTGGTCTGATCCAGACGGCTAAAGCTGCTCATCTGCGGCATGCGGCGGCCACCGCCCATCTCGATGTGGTAACCGCGGGCAAAGCCGAGCTTGGAGTGCTCATTGACGAGCCACCACGGGGAGTACACGTGCAGGCCCCCGGCACCGTCTTCATTGAGGATGGGCGAATTTTCCAAGGCGGGGATGTGGGCGCCGAGATTGGTGCCGACGCTGTCCATGAGGTTTTTTCCCACCTGACCGCTGGAGTTGGCGAGGCCGGCCTTGTCCTGCGATTTGGAGTTCAGCAAGATGCGTGAGGTCTCGCAGGTACTGGCGGCGAGGATGACGATGCGGGCCTTCACCACGGCATCGCGGCGGGTCTTTTTGTCGATGTAATGGACACCGGCGGCCTTGCCATTTTCCATGATGACCTCGCGCACCATGGCATCGGTGATGATGTCCAGATTGCCCGTGGCGAGGGCGGGCGGGAGGAGGACGGTGGTGCTTTGAAAATTCGCACGGATGCTGCAGCCGCGGATGCAGTCGGTGGCCCAGAAACAAGGGGCGCGTAGCATCATGTCCTTGCCGATGATCTCCTGGGCCTTGGGGTTGCCGGGGAAGAGCTGGGCGGGGAGGTTTTTCCAGTCGAGCGGCTGGCTGAGCACGGCGCGGTGGGCGGCGACGATGGGGACGCCGCTTTGTTTGCCGGACTTCTTGGCCATGAGCTCGCCGAGCCGTGGCTTGGGCGGTGGCAGGAGGACGCCGGGGGATGAATTCGGCGCATTGGCGATGCCGTCGTTTTCGCCATAGACGCCGATGAGCTGCTCCACGCGATCATACCAGGGGGAGATGTCGCCGTAGCTGAGGGGCCAGTCCACGCCGAGGCCATCGCGGGATTTCGGGATGAAGTCGAACTCGCCAAACCGCAGGGAGATGCGGCCCCAGTGGTTGGTGCGGCCGCCGAGCATGCGTGCGCGCCACCACCAGAAGTCGCCCTCGGTGCCGGCCTTGTTCGTGTAGGGCTCGCCAGGCACCTGCCAGCCGCCATCGATGGTGGCATCGTAATGGCCAAAGGGGCGCACGGGGGTGCGGTCGCCACGCAGAGGGGCCATCTCGGGCGTGTTAAACATGGGGGTCTCGGTGGCGGGCTCGTAGTTCCGCCCGGCCTCGACCATGAGGACCTTCACGCCGCTGAGGGCGAGGATCATCGCCGCCATGCCGCCACCCGCGCCGGAGCCGACGACGATGACATCATATTGCGGTTGGGTTTTGCGATCTGTGAGCAAGGGCATGGGTCTTTCCTAGCAAGCCCGAGAGGCAAAGTCTTGTGCAAACTGATCTCAAGAAGACCGTCGTGAGGGGATGGAAATCCTGGTGGACCTTTAGGCGGGGGCGCAGATGAATTTTCAACCACGGAAGATTCGGAAGACACGGAAGGTGGGGATGACGGGGAGAAGGCCAAGTCCGGTGTTTGGGGAGTGTTGGGGGCGGACGAGGCTTGGCGAATTAGGGCGGGCTTTTTTTCACAGGATTAACAAGATGGACAGGATTAACAGGAAGTGTAGCAAGGGTGGTAACGGAGGCTTATGAGCTTTCGAAAGCGCCAGAGGACTGGCGCAGTCCAGGACGCTTCGCGGCTGCGGTGTGTCTCCGCCACGGGACTTGGCAAGTCCCGCTCCTTGGGGCTCAAACTATGGCGGCTTACTATTCCGCTCTCGCCAGCTCTGTTGGTGTCTAGCCTTTAGGCGATCTGGAGAAGGTCCGGCAGGTCATTGAGTCGCCTAAAGGCTACACACCAACAGACCGAACAAACCTGTCTCTTTTACACACTTCCTGTTAATCCTGTTCATCTTGTTAATCCTGTAAAAACAGCTCCATTCCATCGCCGCCCCTCGTCCGCCCTAAACTTCCAAACCACGGGACTTGGCAAGTCCCGCTCCTTGGGGCCTTGAGGAAGCGCGGGACGCTGGCAGCGACATCACCTCCTCACGGTTTCCACACGGCCACGCCCATGTGATAACCGGTATAGAGGGGGGAGTCTTTGGAGTAGTAGGCGGTGACGATGTCGCCATTGGCGAGCTGGACGCTGCTGGGGTAACCGCAGTCCCAACTGTGGCTGTGGGCCACGCGGATGGGGTCGCTCCAGTTTGCTCCATCATCGCTGCTGAACTTGGCGCGGACGCCGTACTGGCGGGCCACACGGACGCCATAAGTCAGGAGGAGGCGGCCATCCTGTAGGCGGGTGAGGTGGCCATTAATCTCGTTGCGGCCCGTGACACGCAGGGGGGCCAGCCAGGTGGCACCATCATCCTGGCTCAAGAAGAGGTCCATGGCCTCCACACGGGCAGCGGCCAGCCAGCGTTTGCCACCGAGGGGGAAAAGATCGGTCTCATTGTGACGTGCGCCGATGATGGACACGGCTTTCCACGTGGCACCGTCATCATCGCTGCGGAAGAGCCAGGAGCGGTAGCCTTTGGTCTTCGAGCTTTTCGTGGCATCGACAAACTGGCCGTGATAACAAGAAGTGTAGAGTGCGCCGTCACGGGCCCAGATGTCGCCAAAGGGGATGTAGTGCGACCAGCCGGCCTCGGGTGCAGGGAAGTTTTCATGCTGGGTCCAGGTGCGGCCACCATCGGCGGAGCGCAGCACCCAGTTGGAAAGGATGTCATCGCGAAAGGGGGCCTGCTTGGGCCGCTGAGGCTGCTGCACATCGGTCCAGCCGGAGCAAAGGACGATGAGGTCGCCATTGGCAGCGAGGCCTGCGGCGTGGTTCATGCGGATGGTGTGGGGGACGTGGCGGGTGATGGTGCTGCGCTTTTCCCACGTCAGCCCGTCCGTGCTGGCCCAGCAGTCAATGTCGCCCTCCATCGTGCCATGGCCGGGCTGGTTGTGCACCACGGCGATGACGGTGCCATCGCGCAGGGTGGTGAGATTTGGCCAGGCGCAGACATCGCGGATGGCGGCGGCTGTTTTCACCTGGGCGGGTTTCTTTTCCTGATCCGCCGCGCGCCAGTCCTGCAGGCGCTGCCACTCCAGGCCGGGCTGGTCCACGCGGAACTGCACGAGCTGGCCGTTCTGCATCTCGGTGACGTAGGCGGTGCGGCCATCGGGACCGCCAAAGCAGATGTTTGAGGGATTGCTGCCCGGCAGGGTGATCTCCTGCAGGATGTCGCCCTTGGGCGAAAGCTTCACCACGGTGCCCTTGCCATGGCGGGTGATGTAGAGATTCCCCTTCACATCCAGGCGCATGCCATCAAAGCCGAAGTCGGGAAACTCCTTGAGCAATCGTTTGTTAGTCAATGAGCCATCCGCCTCGATGCTGAAGGCCCAGACCTTGCGCTGCACGCTCTCATTCACATACAGCGTCTTGCCATCCGGGCTGACGTCGATGCCGTTCGTCGTGCCCATGTCCGGGGCGACCTTGGTGAACTTGCCCTCGCGGCTGATGCGCCAGATCTGCCCGGTGCCCGCCTTCCAGTCCGGGTCGCTGGCGTAAAAGCTGCCGTCATCCAGGATGGCGAGGTCATTGGGCTGGTTCAGCGTCGGCTCATGGGCCCAGACGATGGTCTCGCCCGTCTGGCGGTTCACCTTCAAAATATTGTGCCCGGTGTAGTCGGCCACGTAGAGAAAGCCGTCCGGGCCGAGGCGGATGCCATTGGCGGTGCTGCCTGCGGGGAGGTTCACAAACAGGGCCGCCTTCCCCTCCGGTGTGGTTTTTCCCAGGGTGTGCTCGCCGCCGAATTTCACGCAGTAGATGTGGCCCGCTTCATCGCAGGCGGGGCCTTCGATGCCATCGGTGAACTGGCCTTTTTCCGTCAGCGGGTTGGCTTGAAATAAAGCCTCCTCCGCAGCGAGAGTGAGGCCAACGAGGGAGGCAAACGCGATGAGAAGGGGGCGAAGCATGACGGGATAAACCAACGCCACAAAGATGAGGGTTTCTCTCACTCCATGATTGTCATTTTCAGACGGACCCTTCAGCATCGGCATTAACCCCCATCCCACCGACCCCACGCATGAGACACCTTTCCCGTTATCTCGGCCTCGGCCTCCTCATCGCACTGGCGGGCTGCGGCCAGCCGGAGGCCCCTGCGCCCACACGCGGCACCATCGGCGCATCGCTGCTGACGCTGGACAATCCTTTCTTCAAAGTCATCGGCGACAACCTAGCCGCCGAAGGGCGCAAGCAGGGTTACGACGTCATCGTGGTGAGCGGTGACAAGGACGTGGCCAAGCAGAGCAACCAGGTGAAGGATTTCATCGTGAAAAAGGTGAGCGCCATCGTGCTGAGCCCCTGCGATTCCAAGTCCATCGTGCCAGTGATCCAGGAGGCGAATGCGGCGGGCATCCCGGTCTTCACCGTAGATGTGCCCTGCAATGAACCGGGGGTGAAACTGGTGACGCAGATCGCCACGGACAACTATGGCGGTGGCAAGGAGGCGGGCGCGGCGATGATCGAAGCCCTGGGCGAACGCGGCGGCAAGGTGGCCGTGCTGCACCTGAAGCAGGTGGAGTCCTGCCAGCTCCGCGTGAAGGGATTCCGCGAAGTCATCGACGCGCACAATGCCAGTGGCAAACCGAAGATCGACATCGTGGCGGAGCTGGAAAGCGGCGGCGCGAAGGACCTGGGCTACAAGGCGGCTGAGGACACGCTGCAGGCCCATGCGGATCTGCGAGGCATCTTTGCCATCAATGATCCCGCCGCCCTGGGCGCACGCGCCGCACTGGAAAAGGCGGGCAAGGAAAAGCAGGTGGTCATCATCGGATTCGACGGCCAGCCGGAGGGCAAGCAGGCCATCAAGGACGGCAAGATCTACGCGGACCCCATCCAGTTCCCCGACAAGATGGGCGTGCAACTGGTGCAGTCCATCATGACGTGGTCACGCGGGCTGCCGCAGCCGCCGCAGATCCTCATCCCCACGCAGCTCTACCGCCAGGCGGATGCCCAACAGGACCCTGAACTGAAGTAAACCCCTTCCCTTTTTTCAAGCCATGAAACGTCCCCTGCTCCGCCTGCTGTCAGACCACGGCATGATCCTCGTGCTGGCCGCGCTGTGCGCCTTCTTCAGCCTGGTCACGCTGACGGACCAGTCCGTGACGGGCGAGGCGGCGGTGGCACAGGTGGTGAAGGAAGTGAAGGCCGGGCAAACGGTCATGGTTGTTGTTAGGCCATCCGCTGAAGACTCCGCCTATGCAGATGCCGTGGCGGCCCAGGTGAAGGCGGCAGGAGCGACTGTGGCGGCGGTGGTGAAGGGTGCGCCTGCCGATGTGCGAGCCGCACTGGAAAAGCAGGCCGCCACAGGAGCGAAGGTGGATGCCATCCTCGGCACGGATGAAACCACGCGCTGGCTGGTGCTGGAGGAAGTGGCCAAGGATTTCGCCCCGCTGGGCACCCCACGCCTGGTGAAGCCCGACAGCTATCGCTGGCCCAATTTTCTCAAAGGCGACAACCTCCTGAACATCGCCAACCAGATCGCCGTGATCGCCATCATCGCCATCGGCATGACAATGGTCATCATCACGGCAGGCATTGATCTCTCTGTGGGCAGCCTGCTGGCACTCGCTGCCGTGCTGGTGTCCTGGTTCATCCGGGAAAAGGCGGGCGCGCTGGAAGCAGGCACAGGCGGCATGGTGCTGGCCAGTGCCGTGGCCATCCTGGCCTGCGGTCTGGCGGGTGGCTTCTCCGGGCTGATGATCACGCGCTTCAGCATCCCACCCTTCATCGTCACCCTGGCCATGATGCTGGTGACCAGCGGCTTTGCCTACACCCTGGCCGAGGGGCAGTCCATCTATCAGATCCCTGACACGTTTGTTTGGTTAGGCCGTGGGGCCGATGTCCTGGGCATCCCGAACGCGGTGCTGCTGATGCTGCTGCTCTACGTCGCCGCCCATCTGGTGATGACGCAGATGCGCATCGGCCGTTACCTGTATGCCGTGGGCGGCAACCGCGAGGCAGCGCACATCTCCGGCGTGCCGGTGGAGCGCGTGCTGATGTTTGCCTACGTCGCCAGCGGCCTGCTGGCAGGCCTGGGCGGCGTGGTGATGGCCTCGCAACTGAAGAGTGGATCCCCCACCTACGGCGGCATGTATGAGCTGTATGTCATCGCCGCCGTGGTGGTAGGCGGCACCAGCCTCAGCGGTGGCAAAGGCAGCATGATCGGCACACTCACGGGTGCCTTCATCATCGCCGTGATTCAAAACGGCATGAACCTGACCAACGTGGAAAGCTACACGCAGAAGGTGGTGCTGGGCGCTGTGATCTTGGGGGCTGTGCTGGTGGACAAAGTGAGGGGGAAGTGAGGGGGGCGGGGGCCAGTGCTCAGTGCTCAGGTCAAAGGTCAAAGGTCAAAGGTCAAAGGTCAAAGGTCAAAGGCGTCAAAGGCGTCAAAGGCGTCAAAGGCGTCAAAGGCGTCAAAGGCGTCAAGGGCGTCAAGGGCGTCAAGGGCGTCAAGGGCGTCAAGGGCGTCAAGGGCGTCAAGCCGCGCGGAGCGTCCTGGAGTGCGCCAGTCCTCTGGCGCTTTCGAGGGTTCTCAGGCCGCCGTTGGACGTGAGAGAAGCGCGGACACTTTGTCCGCATCCTCAAACACAGGACGCGTAGCACACCTAACAAACTTTTCTCAAAGCGATCTACTAGGGGGTAAGGGCGAAGATAGGCCCTAGAGGTCTTCTAGGTCCTAGGTATGGGGCAGATCGGAGACGAGTGAGCTTTTCGAAAGCGCCAGAGGACTGGCGCACTCCAGGACGCTTCGCGGCTTCTTGACCCCATTGACCTCCTTGACCCCCTTGCCCCCCTTGCCCCCCTTGACCCCCTTGACCCCCTTGACCCCCTTGACCTCCTTGACCTCCTTGACCTCCTTGACCTCCTTGACCTCCTTGACCTCCTTGACCTCCTTGACCTCCTTGACCCCCGAACTGAACACAGGCTCCCCTCCCCCCCCAACTCCGTAAGCAAGACCAGTTGCAGGCAGCAGGGCTTCGTGCTTAGAAAAGCCATGCCCACTGCCGATGCCTCGCCTTTTCACCTGTCCCAAAACGGGGCCATGCTGGAGCTGCTGGAGCGCGAGGTGCTGCTGCAACGGCTGATCCAGGGCAAGCTGGGTCGCGACGTGCTGGGCTGGCAGCGTGGCATGGCGGAATGGCTGCCGCTGGGAGAGATTTTTCAGGATGAGCTGCCCCCACCCCTGCCCGCTGCGGCACAGGCACCGGCCCCCGTTTTGGCCACGCCCCCACCGCTGCCAGCACGCCAGTTGCCACCGCCAGGGCTTGGCAGCCTGCCCCCGCCGCTGCCCCTCCGCACAAAGGTCACAGCCTCACCATCGCCCTCGCTGCCGCAGCGGAAACGAGGCCGTCGACGCCGGGTGTGGCAGGTGCTGTGCGCGGTCTTTCTGACCGTCATCATCGCGATCTGCCTGCTGGGCAGACGCGGAATCAACCAACCCATGGCAGCTCTCTACCCATCGCTGCAAGATGCCGAGCTGTCCCTCCAAGCTCCCCTTTTGCCCCCATCTGAGTCAGCCGCTGAGTTAGCCGCAGAGCCCGCGCCAGCCCCCACCTACACGCCAGTGCCGCTGCTGGCGGAGGCGGCGCATCAGTCCCGGCCCTTTCCCCCGCTAACCTTTCCCCCCCTGCCCAGCACGGCAGCCTCATCTGCCCCGGCACCGGCCGCGGGAGAGCTGGCCCAGGCCCTGGCTGCGCGGGATGCCCAGGGCCGCTTTGGCAGCGCCGGGGTGCGGGGGCTCATCGTCGCCGCACCCGCCGGCAATGCTGAGGCGCAGTACTACCTGAGCCAGTGCTACTACCGTGGCGACGGCCTAAGGCCCGATGCCGAAGTCAGCGTCTTCTGGCTGAAAAAAGCCGCCCACGCCGATCTGCCGCAGGCCCAGTACAGCCTCGCCCGCTTTTACCAGGAAGGGCTCAGCGGTCTGCCCCAGGATGATTCCCTGGCCTTTGAATGGTGCAGCCGGGCCGCCAGCCTGGGCTGGCGCGATGCCATGACTCTGCTCTCCGGCTATTACCGGACCGGCCTCGGCACCTCCGCCGATGAAACCCAGGCCCGCCAATGGCAGGACCGCGCCCAACAAACTTTGCCGAACCGCGAATAGGCACCTCGTTCCTTGGGTTCAAACTTTGGGTCGGCCTACCACCCCGCTCTCGCCAGCTCTGCTGGTGTGTAGCCTTTAGGCGATCTGGTGAAGGTCCGGCAGCTCATAGAATCGCCTAAAGGCTACACACCAACAGACCGAACAACCCTACCCCCTTGCCACACTTCCTGTTAATCTTATCCATCCTGTTAATCCTGTAAAAAAGCCCAGCCCCACCGCCAAGCCTGGTTCGCCCCAAAATCACCGGACTTGGCAAGTCCCACTCCTTGCTCCCTCCCCGTCATCCCCCACCTTCCGTGTTTTCCGAATCTTCCGTGGTTGAAAATCCCCGCCCTAGCAACTCTCAAATCCGCTTCACGTCCAAGACCCGCAGCTCATAAAACTCATCCATCTGCACCGGCTTGGGCGTGTAGGTGGCCCCATTGCGGCGCAGCGTCAGCTTGTGGGTTTTGACAATGTCCGGCGGGCTGCCCAGCGTGGCCACCACATGGCCCACGGTGATCTCCACCGGGATGCGGTAGTAGCTGTCCGCGTAGTCATACTGGCCATGCGGCCCCCGGTCCCCCGGCAGGGCGCGGGCCTCGAATTTCACCGTGCTCACACGCTTGTGCCACGCCCCGGTTTCCTCATCGGGCGTCAGCTCGAAAAACTGGCTGGACTCCAGCAGGTAGCTGCGTCGCAAAATCGGAAACTGGCGCGGCATCCAGGCCGCCACATCGACCGGGTAGCTGCCAGAGCGGCTGTAGGCACGGCCGTCACTGTCCACCCCCGGCCATTCATAGTCGATGGTGGCAAAGATGGCCAGCGTCCACGGGGCCGTGCGCGGCTGGCCCGGCTCGCGGCGGTCGGGCAGCAGGGCGATGCTGCCGCCCTGCACGATGGCCCCCTGCCCGCCCTGCGGCTGCGCCTCCCCCAGGTGCTGGCGGATGCTGGACTGCGCCGTGGCGCGGAGCTGTTGGAGATGCTGCCAGGTCATGATCCGGAATCAGGGGTTTCTTTCTTTCCCACAATCGTTGTTAGGCCGCTCACCACCAGCGTCTGCCCGTTGCCCGGCGTGTAGTGCAGGCCCTCCATCGCCTCGCGGATCATCCCGCTCAGCTCCTGCCACCAGGCCTCCGCCTGCTCCCCCGGCGTCATGCGTTCCCACTGGTCCTGGGTGATCATCGTGCGCGGCGGATGGTGGGCTGCTCCCCAGGGATGATGGCCGCACCACTGGCAGGGATGATGCGGACGAAGTCAAAGGCCAGGCGCACCAGCTCCCGCGTGCGCGCCTGCACCGCCTGGAACTGGATCTCAGCCCCGTAATGGCCATCCAGCGTGGCCGTCTTTTCCTGCGCTTCAGGGTCAGGTTCATTCATGGCAAAAAGAAAGATGCAGGGTGAAACAACCTGCCTCAGAAAGGCAGCGTGGTGAAGCCGCTGATGACCCCATAGACAGGCGAAGAGACCGTGTTGAAGCTGTTGTACACCCCCACACGATAATGATACGCCGTGCCCGGCAGCAGCCCGCTCAGCACCTGCTCCACCTGCACACTGGTAAAGCCCGAGGTGGTGAATTCCGTCGTCGGCACCCGGATCCAGTCGCTCGCATTGGTGCGCTTGTACTCGAACCACGCCTTCGCCACATCATGGTTAGGCTTCACCAGGCCGCGCAGCTTCGCCACCGTGGCCGTGATGCTGTTCGCCGCCTGCGTGGTGGCCACCGGCTGCGCGATGCCGCTGCCACGCAGCGTGTAGGTGCAGGTCTTCTTCGCCCCCGGCACGTTGGAGGTGATGACGAGCTGCCCCGTGCTGTAACCGATGGCCGATGGGGTGAAGCGGATGACAAGAGATACCTTCTCCCCCGGTGCCAGGCTGATGTCCGTGGGGGAGGAGGCCAGTTGCCAGTCCAGCGCCGCCCCTGGCTTGTTGCTGCTCGTCGTCCGCACCGTCAGCGTCTGCAGCAGCAGCGGGTTTGGCCGGCTCGGGTCGTGCTTGCCCGCATTCTCCACCGTCAGCACCAGCTCGCCACTGCGGCCCGGCAGGGTGGGCAGAAACTGGATGTTACCACCCGGCGCGATCGTCGTATCCGCCTGCGTCAGCTTCAAATCCGGCGCATGCAGATCCCTGAATTCCTGCCGCACCTCCATCAGGCCCGAGCTGCCACAGCCATAGCCGCCCACCGTGCGCGCCGTCGCCCGCAGCAGGCCCGCCGTGGGCAGATCCAGCGCCGCATGCAGCCACCCGCCGGAGGTGCGCTGCGCACGCCCCAGGTAGGTCCAGGTTTGGCCCAGATTCTCACTCAGGTGCAGGGCCACATCCTGCGCCTCCGGGGCCGTGCCCCCGCGCAGCCACTGCACACGCTCACGGTCCAGCACGCTGAACTGGCTGCTGGCCGTCTTTTGATTGATCAGCCGCGCCAGCCCCTGCATCTTCCCATTCAGCATGAAGTCCCCGCCGATGTACACCTGCCCATCCGGGCTCAGGCCCACGGCGTTCACCTTCAGGTTCGTCAGCAGCGGCACAAAGGAGGTGTCCACCGTGCCATTCGGCAACAGCCGCACCAGGCGGTCGCCATTCTGGGTATAACTAAGGATGATACCACCATCGGCCTGCTGCACCAGCGTGCGGATGCCGCGCGCGGCAAAGGGCGTCCAGCCACTGTCCAGGGTCCCGTTCGCATTAAGCCGATGCAGCATCGCCCCCGTGCCTGCAATGGTATTCTCCACCGCATGCACCAGGATCTTGTCATCCGCCGTCACAGACACCAGCCCTCCTTGCGACGAGAAAGTTCCCGCCGGCAACTGCTCATTAAAGGTCGCATCCAGCACCCCTGACTCGTGCAGGCGGATCACCCGCTTGATCACCGTGCCCGTCCCGAACTCTCCCCGGACGAAATAGAACTGGCCACTGAGGATCAGCTTCCCGTCCGCCTGCAGCGCCATCCCATTCACACGCCACGCCGCCGTGGGCCGCCACGTCACATCCAGCGTCCCATCTGGCCGCAGCCGCACCGGGGCCGCAATATTCTCAGCCCCCACCTTCACCGTGAAGGCCCCGCCCAGGATCACCGCCCCATCCGCCTGCACCACCATATTCATGATCATCCCGGTGTTCGGGATCGGCGACTTAAAGCTGCTGTCCGTCTTCCCGTCCGGCAGCAGGCGCATCAGCCGGGAAGTCGTCGCACTGCCATCCCTCACCACCATCATCCTCCCATCCGGCAGCATCGCCGCCATGGATACCCGCGTCCCCAGATTCGCAGGCGCATCCACCAGCGCATCCCCATGCGTCAGCCGCGACCAAAACTTGTACGCCCGCGCATTCACCGTGGTGAATTTCCCGCCCGCCAGCACCTGCTGGCTGCCCGAGGCCAGCGCAAAGACCTCCCCATTCACCTGCGGCTGAAAGGTGAAATCCCGCGATCCCGGTCCCGGCTCAGCAAAGCCCGCCAGCCGGATTTGATAGCCGCCCTCGTCAGAGTCATTGTTAGGCAGCGTCAGCTTCGCCGTCTTGTTCCACTCGCTCCCAGGTGCAAACTGCACCGTGAACTCCACAAACTGCCGGGGCTGGATCACCGCATCATCCTCCGGCCCAAAGGGCTGCACCACCGACCACCCGCTGCCGTCCGTCGCCTCCGTGATTGCCACCAGATTCGGCGTGCCCGTCAGCTCCAGCGGCAGCAGGCCCACATTCCTCACCGTGAACTTCACCGTCGCCACCGCCCCCACCGGCACCGAGCCAAAGTCCTGCACCGTCAGCACCCCGCTGGGCAGCACCGTCTCCCCCACCATCACCTGGATCTCCGGCACAAAGTTAAAGGCCAGCACCTCCTCATCCACCCAGCCGCTGCGGCCATCGCCCGGAAAGGCCCGCGCCCGCACATGCCCGCTGCCGCTCAGCGTCAGGCCAGAAAGGTCCCAGTCCCCCTGCGTCCGCACCGGTGTACCCGGCAGCGCCGTCCACGTCGCCCCGGCATCCGTGCTCAGCTCAAAGGTCACCTGCGTCGCCTCCCCGCGCGCACCGCTGCGCTTCCACGTCACGCGGCTGGAATTTTGCACCTCCAGCCCGCCTGTCGCCTCCTGATTGTACAAGCGCACCAGGTGACTGTAAGCATCCCCGCGCGCCATGCTAAAGTCCCCACCGATGTAGATTGCCCCATCTGCCTGCAGCGCCCCCGCATACGCAGGCCCATCCAGGCTCGGGTCAAAGGCCGCCTCCAGCACCAGGTCCTCCTTCAGCCGCACCAGATGCTGCCGCTGCACGTCCTGGATCTCCGAGAAATCCCCGCCCACCAGCACCCGCCCATCCGTCTGCGCCAGCAGGAAATGCACCGGCCCGTCCGCATCCGCCCGCATCTCCGCCAGCCTGCCATCCTCCTCCAGGATGGCCACATGCGCACGCTCCAGCCCGCCCACCTCCGTAAAGTGGCCCCCCACGATGATCTGCCCCGTCGGCAGCACCGCCACCGCCTGCCCCGCCCCGTTCAGCCCCGTCCCTGGGTCAAAGGATTCATCAGGCGTGCCATTTGCATTCAGACGTGTGATTCGTTTATGGATCATAAAGTGTTCCAGGGTGGGTTAGAAAAAAGCTGGTTGATTGAGCAAACTTGGTTAGACAGCATCCACTGTCGTTCCGCCTCCCCCAGCCTCTTGGCCGCAGCCAGCGCAGCATCAACCGAGGGGAAAAAAGGTTTCATCTGGGCCTCGTACTCGCTTCGCAGAAAGTCCTCCCCGCCGAAAACATACGCCGCCACCGCCAGGGCACTGCCCACACGCTCCTCGCCGCTTTTATGATAGTTCCGGTATTGGGCAAAGGGCTTCACCTCATCCGGCCATTCGCCAAAGTGGTACACCACCCCCTCCGGGATCGCCCAGTTTTCATAGCCCAGCAGCCATGGCTTCATCCCCAGGTACCGCATGATTCCCCAGCCCAGCCGATGTTCCGCACAGCAGCCCAGCCCCCCGATTTTCTCATACGTCTCCCGCCGGATCATGTGCGGCATCCCCTTCCAGGTCACTCGCTGCTCCTCCTTCACCCGCTTCGCACCCGCCCACTCCCCCATGCGCGTCCGGTCGACTTGGAAATGCGTCATGCGACTGCTGGCTGACATGTGCGCCCACTGGATCGGCGCATGCAGAAATCCGATCCGCTCCCCCGAGTGACGGGCAAAAAAGTCCAACATCTTTTCCAAAGTCCCCGCACCTAACAAACAGTGCGAATCAAAGTACAGCACATACTCACCCCGGGCCTCCCGGTGCGCCCGGTCCGTCGTCACCGCAATCGATGGGCTCTCCTCCCTCAACAGCCGCACCACCCCGTCCTTGATTTGCCCCGACAGCGCAGACCGCACTGCCGCATGCACCGCCTCGTCCGAGTTGTCCACCACCAGCACCTCTCCAGGCACTCCCGCAGCCCGGAAGGCCTCCACCGATGAAATCACCGTCATCACCAGCATGGCCACCTCATTGCGAGAGGCCAGCGCGACCGTTACCAAAGGAACTTGGCTCATATTAGAAGGGGGGAGGGGTAGTCGGGGGTGAAGTCGGCGGTGGGGTAGTCGGGGGTGAAGTCGGCGGTGGCCAGGTCGTAGGTGGCCAGGTCGTAGGTGGCCAGGTCGTAGGTGGCCAGGTCGTAGGTGGCCAGGTCGTGGGTGGCCAGGTCGTGGGTGGCCAAGTCGTAGGTGGCGAGGTCGGCGGTGGCGAGGTCGGTGGTGGCGAAGTTGGTGGTGGCGAGGTCGGTGGTGGCGAAGTTGGTGGTGGCGGAGTCGGCGGCCAGGTTGTCGGCGGCCAAGTCGTTGGCGGCAGCGTGGGCGGTGGGGTCGTCGGCGATTCCTCCCCTGCAAAATCCCCCACCATCACGATCTTCCCTTCATCCGTCAGCGTCAGCGCATTCACCGGCCCGTTGTTCGCCGTGTCCTGGAAAAAGCTGCTATCCACACTGCCATCGGCCAGCAGACGGCCATAGTAGTGCTGCGTCATCCCTGCCAGCAGGGTGAAGTTTCCCCCCACCACGATCTTGCCATCCCGCTGCACCGCCAGTGCCCGCACCTCCCCGTTCGGGTCAGGCAGGAAATAATCATCATGATTCCCCGAGGCATCCACCCGCGCCAGGTGCGGGCAAACATTTCCCCCCACCGTGCCAAACTGCCCGCCTAACAAAATGTTACCATTCGCCTGCACCGCCACCGCCAGCACAGGCCCGTTCACTCCCGGATCAAAGGTGCTGTCCAGCGTCCCGTCCGGCTTCACTCTCGCCACATAATTTCGAGTCATATCTTTCACCATTGTAAAGTCTCCACCGATCACCACATCCCCATCCGCCTGCACCGCCACCGCGCGTACAAGCCCATTCACCGGCATTGGAAAGGTCGGGTCCGGCACCCCTGGCGCACGCGGCTTTTGCAGCACCCCACTCAGGCGGATCACGTACGGATTTTCATCGTCATCATTGTTCACGATCTCCAGCCGCGCCTCGCGCACATCAAACGCCCCCGGATCCTCCGCCGGATCAAACACCACCGTGAACGTGTGGCTCTGCTGCGGCCCCAGCTCCGTCACAAACGCATCCTCCTTCAGACTGAAATCATTCGCATCCGTCCCGGCAAACGTCAGCGCCAGCCCCAGCAGCGGCGCATTGCCCACATTGCGCAGTTTAAAGACACGCTCCGTGCGGTCATCACTCACCGCGCCAAAGTCCACCAGCCCCGCCGTCAGCACCACCACACCCGCAGGCTGCTCCACCTCGATTTCCGGCTTCGCCACCATCCCTTTCAGCTTCAGCAAAAAGGGGCTCCCTTCCGCGTTCGAGGTGATCCTCAGCGTCACCCGCCGCGTCGTCGCCTGCAGCGTCCCCCCTTCCGCCGCCACCGGCGCAAAGGTCACATCCAGTGTATCGCTGGCCGAAGGCGGCAGCCCCAGCGGAGCCGCCTCCACATTCCAAAAGTTCACATCCTCATCCGGCCCATCCGCCACCAGCTCCACCACCAGATTTTCCAGCGGCTTCATCCCCGCACTCAGCAGCGTCAGCGAAATGGTGTTGCTGCGTCCCGGCTCCACATTACCCAGATCCACCTCGCCCGTCCCCGAAGCCAGCGTCTCCCCCTCATGCAGCACCTGCAACTCCGGCACTGGCTCCGTCGTGCAGATGCACAGGTTGCTCTCCAGCCCGCCCCGTTGGATGCGCGCATAGTAAACCCGGCCACGCCGTACATTCGTCACCGCGAACTCGCGGTCCGCCCCGCTCCCCGCAGGAGTCACCGTCTTATTGAAAAGATCCTCATGGATGCCGCTCTTCAGCGTCGGGTCCGTCGCCACCGTCAGCGTCGTCGGCTGCGGGGCACCGCTCGCCTCGCGCGTCCACTCCAGGGTAAATCCTGTACTATTCTGCTTCGCCTGCCACAGCTCCAGCCCGCTCGTCCGGCCATTGTCACTCGGTGCCTCGACGATGTACGTCCGCGTCAGCCAGCCCCCCTGGTCCGGCGTCAAGCTCACCCGTGCGATCACCTCGCGCGGCCACCGCATCGGCACCGTGCGCGGATACTCTTGAAAGAAAATGCCATCCCAGATGCGCACCCCGCTGTGCAGGCACTCCGGCACATAAATCTGCAGCTCACTCCCGCGAAACTCGATCTCCCGCGTCTGCATCGGCGTCTCTGTCGGCAGATCTGGCGAGGCATTCCGATGACCCTCCGCCTGCTCCCGCAAAGCCTCCGCCTGCGCTGGATTCGTCGCCTCCACCGTATCCGCCAGCGCCTCCCACACAGCCGCCTGTTCCTCATACAGTGTGCTCCAGTTTGGGTCTCCGCCATCGCGGGCAAACTGCGGTTTCTTACTCGTCCACCGCTCCTTCACCAGCCAGTTGCACGGCCCGTTGAACGCATCCACCAGCCACACTGGTCGCCAGCAGTAACGGTCCGTTGGCGAATAGATGTCGCGCGGATCCGTCGGCACCGCCTGGATGTCGATGTAGTGCAGCACCCGTGGCCAGGCATAGTTGTCGCGGTACTTGTACGCCCTCTCAAACGTGCCGTTCTGCGCCAGGCCCGCCAGCCCGCTCGCCTGCACCGTCGTCCGGATCGCCCACAGATGATCCACCTGCTGCACCGTCTCATACCGGCCATCATCACCGATCACCTTCCCCAGCGTCCCCGCTGGCACCACCTCCTGCCGCACCTCCCGCATCTCCCCCGAGTCCAGGTCAAACTCATGCGTCCTCAGCGGCACCGGCGTCCCCCACTCCTGCCGTACCTTGTTCATCGCTGCCGAGGCGAGATTCTCCTCCGTCACCGCGCTCTGCACCGTGCCCGGCTCCGCCGCCGCCACCGTGCCCCGCTTCGTCTTCAAGCTCTGCGTCAGCGTCTTCAGCCAGGGCAGAAACTGCCGTGGTGGCGCCACCGACTGCTCCACCTGCTCCCCTTCCCGCATCCCCTGCTTCAGCACCGCAGGCACATCCACCGCCGCAGACTCATCCAGCCTCGCCAGGTCCACCTGCCAGCGTCGCGCAAAGGTCGCATGCGTATCGGTAGAACTGGTTAGGCGCGCCTCCACCAGCACCAGGTGCTCACACTGCGGGTGATACGTCCCCGGCGTGCATTCCGGCGGGAAACCCGGCCTCACCAGCGCCACATCCTCACTGCTGAACACCCAGCCCAGCGTGTTCTCCAGCACCGCATTCTGCCCCTTCCCCGTGTAGATCCCCAGCCGCGCCCCCAGCGCCACCGCCGTAAACATCGGCAGCCACCCGTTCACCGCCGCCGCTACCGCTGCCGCCACCTTCGCCCCCGTATCCAGCAGCCGCACATCCACCGCCAGCACCTTCACCGGCACCGTGCCCGCCGCGCCATCCGTCACCAGCCGCACCTCATAGCCACCCTCCAGTTCCAGCTTTTTGTTAGGCCCTGTCACAGACCCCGTGCAGGTCAGCACCATGCGCGCAGCCATCTCCTCCTTGGGAAACTTGCGCAGCAGGTCCGCAGGCAGCGTCACACTGTCATTGTACACGCGGTTCAAAGGTGAAACACCGTCCGCAAGCTGGATGTCAGGCCAGTCACGGTTGCCACGTCGGGGAGCATCAAAGTAAGAATCAGCCATGGAAATTAAAGTCCGGGATAAAGTCGAAAGGTTTTCTCCGTCTGCGGCCGCATCGCCTCCAGCAGCAGCTCCGCCTCCTGCGCCTGCACCGCCACCAGCGGCGGCACATCCGCATTGCGCATCACGCTCGCGCTGAAAAATCGCTGCAACACCAGCGGCAGAAATAGCGACTCCACATGCTCCGCAGGCACCGGCACCGGCGCATCATTGAACACATGGTTCGCCGTCACCCATCCCAGGCTGCACCGCGCATCATACTCCACCACCGTCTCCGCCGTCACCGCCGTCCCCAGCCTCAGTTGAAAACGTGGCAGCGACATCCCCGGCAGCATCACACTTTCCACATGGTAGGTCCCACCCACCTCCGCAGGCCCGCGCCTCAGTCGGCCAAAGTCATCGCGCACCACACCGCCGCCCTGCGCCCTCAGCGCCCGCTTCCCATTCACCGGCCTCAGCTCCGCTCCGCCCCGCAGCCGCACCGGCGGCAGCACCGCGATCACCTCCGGCCCCAGCACCACCGCATCCGCCATCACCTTCGCCTGGCCACCCGTGCTCTCCGCCAGGTGCGGATACAGCAGCGTCGCCACCTGCCCCGTCACCTCCAGGATCCGGTTCGGCAGCGCATCCCCCGGCAGCAGCACCTGGCAGCCCGCCGCCCAGGCCGGCCACGCCACGCAGTTCACCGTTCGCCCTTCTCTCACCAGACCGCTCACCGTCACCGTCGCAGGCCCATGGAACAGCGCCGCCATCGGCCTCTGCACCGCAAACTTCGGCGCCCGCACCGCCAGCCTCTGCAGCACCGCATTCACCGCCGCCAGCGCCTCCGGCAGCGGATCATCCAGATCCGGATCCGTCAAAGGAAGCTGCCGCTGCTCCTTCCTCAGGTAACGGTAAAGATGCTCCACCACATCACGCACATTCATCGCCATAAAAATCAAAGAGCCGAAATTTTCACCCGCACCCAGCCCCCGGTGCCTAGCACCGCCGGGCAATCCGGCCGCGCCAGTTCCGCACGCAGCCCCTCCTCCGTCAGGTTCAGCAAATGCGCCGCCGTCTTCAGCCTCACCGCACCACCCTTCAGCAGATCCACCAGTTCAGAAGGATGTAAAACATCATTCCCACGCGCAGTATCACCGCCTTCCTTCGCCTCCACCTCCGGCAGCTCCACCAGCACCACCATCGCAAACGCCAGCCTCCGCTGGTCCATCATCGCATTCGCCAGCCGCGCCCCGTTCCCCATCCACAGATGCCACGGCACCCGCAGCACATGCCCGTCCGCCTTCAGATCCCACCCCATCAGGTAGCTGCGCCCGTCCCGGTCACGAAACTCATACGGTTGTGTCGAGCCGATCCCCTTCGCCACCAGCACCACCACCGGCTCACCCGGGCGTAAATGCCCCGCCATCACATTCGCGGTCACCCGCATCGGCAGTTTCCTGCAAGGATCATCATTCATAAGCGCAAAGAAAAACCAAAAGGATGTCAAAAAAATAAAAGGGACCCCGGTGCGCGCACACCCTGCACACACCACGCACACCGGGGCCTTTCATTGAGGGACACACGCTCCCTCAAAACCCTGCCTAGCTTTCCAGCGAAGGCACCTCCAGGCCCGCATGCTGGCCCGCATGGCGGATCAGCGCATACCCCGTCGTCTTCCGGTCCGTCCGGATGCACGGCGTCTGACCGAAGATGGACTCATAACCGCCCCCGTGCGTGAAGCCATAGTCACGCTCCTGGTAGATCATCTTGTCATCACCCACATACGCACGCACCGCCGAATTGCGGCCCAGCATCAGCGAGGACATGTCCACCGCACCGCGCGCATTGCACGGGATCACATACGCGCCCACTTCAAACGTGTCCGTGTAGTCGAAGTCTGCCGACAGATTGGCAGCCCCGGCATCGCTGCCAGGCCCCGCCACACTGCCCCAGGCATTGCCCGTCGCATTCATCTCACCCACCACCGCCGCACCCTTGCCGGAGCCGCCCGCACCACCAGGACTCAGGATGTTCGTCACCGTGATCTGGTTGCCGTTGTTGCCCGAGCCCACGTAGCTGATGAAGCCCACCGAACCACCCGGATTCACGATCCACGCATAGTACGTCGCCGCCGTGATCTCCGCGTAAAACGGCGTCCACTCCGGATGCACCGCCTGGCCCTCCCACCACTCATACTTGTAGCCGCCGAACCACTCAAAGAACCGCGTCTGCGTGTCGTTCGCATCCGAGATCAGCTTGCAGGCACCCGCACCATCATCCACGCCAAAGCCCACCGAAAGCATCGCACGCGGTGCCAGCGGATCCGCCAGCACATCATACTCCGCATCCACCGAAATGTGCTCAAAGAGGCCGATGCCCTGCCAGTCCAGCAGACGCCCGCTGTACAGCGGGTTGTCATCACTGCGCGCCGCCGCATTCAGCAGCGCATTCTCGTAATGGCTCGACAGTCGCAGCGACGTCATCGCCGCATCCGGAATGTAAGCCATGCACGAGTACACCGGCGAGCGATGCTTGTTGTGGCCGATCTTGAACGGCATGCCGCCCAGACGCTGCCACTGCGGCTTCGCCATCGTCAGCACCGAGGGCGTCATCGTATCAGCCGCCGTCAGCGCATCAAAGCTCTTCTTGCCGTTCGGGTAGATCGTGTTGCCCTTGCCCAGCAGCTTCAGCGCCATCTTCATGTCGTTCATCCGCTTGCGGCCCAACTTCAGCTTCAGTTGGTCCATGATCGCCGACTTCACACTGCCACCGGCCGCCATGAACTTCGCCTGCTTCTTGTTCCACTCAAACGCATCGCGCCAGAAGTCCACCTTGCAGGTGTACGTCGCCCAGTTCACCGAAGACGTATTCCCCGTCAGCTCCTTCTCGCCACGCACACCCGGACCACGCGGCTGCGACATCACGGTGAAAACCACCGAGTCACCCGCATTGTAATTGTCCAGGTCCTTCTTCACCACAAACGGCTTCGCGTCCTTCTCGCCCCCCTCGAAGAAGCTAAAGTCATCCACCGACTGCGCACCCGTGCGCAACTGCTTGTTCCAGACCTTCGCCACAAGGTTTGGGTCCTGCCCCAGCGCCACAGCCAGTGACTGCACGCGAGCATCCGAATTGTAAGGTAATGTATTGTCCGGCATGATAGTAGCCCTCTGATCTCTTTCTTTGAATGATGTTTTACACTGTTTAATTACCCAAAAGACAGTCGTTCTTTAAAGACGATTTCTGTCCAGTTGGTCCAGCACGCTCTTCTGCTCCTCCGGGCTCAGCCTCTCAAATTCCGACAGGGCGGCAGATGCCGTCAATGCCGTCGAATTCGCCCCGACACCCACAGGAGAGCCCGGCATGCGCACGCCTGTGCGCGGTGCTGAAACTGCCCGGTTTCCCGGCCCTCCGGCCCAGGGATCGGCAACGCCGCCTCCCATCAGGACCTCATACTTCTGGTAAGTCCGGCTGGCGATTTTCTCAGGCCAGTCGGCAGAACTTAATATCGCATCATTACGCCTTTCTGCAAGCGCAATCTCAGCGTCTAACAAATGATTAAATTCACTTTGTGGATCTCTCAGCAGCACACCGTACTGCTCCAGCACACGTCCGCGGGAGGCATCCTCACCGGCAACAAACTCCGCCACATGCCCCTGCTGCATCTCACCCGCCTTCTGCGCCTCCCGCAGCTCCATTCGGGCCTCCGCCATTTCCGCCATCAAGGCCTCCGCCCCCTCATAATCATAGGCCTGCTTCCGCGCCTCGCACTCCTCCTGCATCTGCGCTAGGCGGAGTTCCATCGCCTCTACTCCTGTGTCTTGAAAAAATGGCTCAGGCTCCGGTGCCGACTTTGGCTCCACCTCCATCTTCGCCACCGCACCTTCCAGCTCAAACACACGCCCCAGCGCCTCCCGCAGGCTCTTCGCCTCCCCGTCGCGCAGCATCCTCGTCGCTTCGATCAGGCTCCGTTTCTCCTCCGGATTCTCAATCGCCTTCAAGCTGATCCGCCCCGGCATCCTCACCTCGCCAGACTTCTGCGCCGCCCTCACCGCCTGCTCGATCCTCGCAGCATCCCCACTCTCCAGATCCGCCACCTGCTCCTCATTCAGCAAGCCCAAGTCCACCGCCTGCATCGCCTCCTCCAGGCCACCCTGGCCTTCTCCGCCCAAAGCCGTCGCAGCCTCCTGCACCAGCTCCCCCGCATCCCCGTTCACCCCGGTTTCATCACCGCCAAAGACTGTGGTTTCATCCATGATCAAAACATCCCCGTCATTTCATTTCCGCGCAACTCAAAAAGCACCGTTTTTCTCTAAGTGCCATTTTTTCCTGATGTTTTCCACTTGCTATCGCGTCGCCTGAAAATGCATCGCATCATAACCCCAGAACGCCCCCGCGCTCACCCAACCCTCCCTTGCAAACTCCTCCATGATCTCCAGCGGCATGTCCGCCTGCACCGGCCAGGTCTCGCGGAACGAATTGTCATCCGCATCCAGGTCAATCGCCGCCCCCCAGGCATGCACCGACAGCGTCGAGCCTCCCCGCTTGTTGCGATAATTGTAGATGCCGCCGTAATCCTCCGCCTCCTCCATGATTCCCCGCTCCTCCCCATGGATATTGCCGATCCTCGTCAGGATCCGTAGCAAGCTGTCCTTCACCTTCCAGTGGCAGCGCCCCTTCGTCACCCGCTTCCCCCCGTAAAAGACCGGGTATGGAAAGGCAAAGCTCACCAGATTGCCCTCATCCCCGGGCCTGCCATAAAACGCCCTCAGGCTCGCCCCATCCGCCTTCGGCCACTCACACAGTTTCGGCATCAGCCCCCTCAAATGAGCCCGGCACGCCGCAATCGACTCCGGCCCCCAAAACCCATCCGCCGTCACACCAATCCGGTGCTGCATCTTCTTTATCTCTTCTGTTTTCATAAGATCCAATAAATGGTTAGTCCCGCCGCAATTGCCCCGGTCTTCAGCCAGGGCCACGCCCATCCCTGCGGCCCCAGCGCCGCAACCGCCCGCCCCATGGCCTCCGCCTTTCCTGGCCGCACCCCGCATTCATGCAGTCTCAGCCTAAAATGCTCATGAACATCCGCTGCCGCAGGACACATCGGCACCCCGTCCAGCCGTTCTTCCAGCCATCGCGATCCCCCACTCAGCAGGTCACACAAAAAGTCATGTTCCAGGGCTGGCAGCAAACACAGCCCGTCCGGCAGATAGTTCAAAGGCGGACCCCAAAACAGCGGCGGAATGCTCGCCTTGTCGAACTCATAGCCCCCTGGAATGCAAAACCTCCCCGCCTCCGTGCCGGCCAGATCAAAATCATAAGCCTCAGCCAGCCGCCAAAGCGGCCCCCGCACCCACGGGAAAAGCCACCTTGGCAGCAGACCAAAGCCCACCGACGCATCCCGCACCGGAATGATCACCGGCATCCGTTCCATCGCAGTCATTTGCTCAGATCACCTTGCAGTTTCGACCTCTCCGGCCCCAGCAAAATCCCGCTTCCCAGCCTCAAAGCCTCAAAGCCTCGGCATCCGTAGTCTTCAAGGTGCCTCGGGCCTCCAACACCGAAACCGCCGCCTCCGCAAGTGCCAGCCCCCGGCCACTCTCACAGGCACTCAGCCCCACCATCACACCACTCATCAAAAAGCATTTCAGAATCATAATTGAGCATTATTTCACGATGTTCATCATCCGAATCATTTTCATTTCGATCTCCGCCTCAGGCTGATGATGGTCACCACCCCCACAGCAATGCCCACCAACAGAGAAGCCACCCGCATCCCCCATTCCAGATGCTCTTGCCAGGAAGCCACCACACCGATCACCTGCGCCCCCGCCCCCAGCAGGCCTAACAATACATCATTCAAATTCGTCAAAGTCGGTTTCATAAAATCAAAAGTAAGTCCACACAATCACCAGCCCTGCCCCGCCCTTCCCTCCCGCTCCAGAGCCCGTGCCATTCGCACTCCCCCCACCGCCGCCACCGCCGCCCCCATAGTTCGCACCATCGCCACCCTTCTGCGGCGCTCCGCCCGCATTCGTCCCCCCATTGCCCCCGCCCCCGCCAAAACCCACCAACCCCACACTGCCCCCATTTACCCCCCCCCCCCCCCCCCCCCCCCCCCCCCCCACCCCCCCCCCCCCCCCCCCCCCCCCCCCCCCCCCCCCCCCCCCCCCCCCCCCCCCCCCCCC
>NZ_BAABIA010000017.1 GCF_039542385.1 Prosthecobacter algae
CCTGTCAAGCTTGTCTTCCTAAGACCGCTTGGCCTCCGACTTAAAACCCCACGCCCTGGCGGGCGCAGCTACACCCCGTAGCTGCCTGCGCCAGCAGGTGGCTGCCCCCCCCGAAAGGCATCGCCACTCGCCCCCCAAAACCCCACGCCCTGGCGGGCGCAGCTACACCCCGTAGCTGCCTGCGCCAGCAGGTGGCCACCCCCCGAAAGGCATCGCCCTTCGATCCCCCAAACCCCACGCCCTGGCGGGCGCAGCTACACCCCGTAGCTGCCTGCGCCAGCAGGTGGCTGCCCCCCGAAAGGCATCGCCCTTCGATCCCCCAAACCCCACTCGCGGGCGCAGCTACATCGCAGCCGCAGAGCGTCCTGGACTGCGCCAGTCCTCTGGCGCTTTCGATCAGCTCTCCCGCCTCCATTGCCTCACTTCCTGTTAATCCTGCCATCTTGTTAATCCTGTAAAAAAGGCCCCCATACCACCGCCGATCCCCGTCCGCCCCAAACACCCCCAAACCACGGGACTTGGCAAGTCCCGCTCCTTGGGCTGATCCCCCCTGCCCAGTCTTTCTCCGCCCAAAACCCCCAAACAAGCAAGCCTCCCACTTCCGTGTCTTCCGTCTTTTCCGTGGTTGAAAAGCTTCCCGCCCTGTCCGCGCACGCACATCATTTACCACTTGCACACAGTGTACCACGATTTTTTGAACTGGACTTTTACCGCTCTTCAGTGAATCTTTACCCCGGCGGTGGAGCGCCCTGGCGGCCGGGGCAGATGAGGCGAGTGGGCGCTGGGGAAAAGGCCCCGGCGCGAGGGTCAGGGTGCGGAATGGGGGAACACAAACGAGGAGGCAAAGCAAAGGGGCATGAACAACAAGGAACGATCACGGAACGGGACAGGCAAACACACGGCTCTGGACAGGCAGGGGCTGATCTGGGAATCACGCGCCCCCCAACTATCGCCGCCTGAAAAGCCCCTGCAGCGGACCCTCGCAGACTCAGCCCTCAATCCGTGGCTGAACCCTCCAGGGGCAACGAGCGACATCAACACCACGCTTCCTGTTAGGCCCTTCCAGCCGTCCCTGCTGCCGTCGCAGCCCCCGGCAGCTTTCCAAGAGGTACCCCGCCCCGCCGCCGAGGACTGGACGGAGCTTTTCAGAGGCCCGGCCCTGAGGCCCGCGCATCCCGATGCCAATTGGCTGAAGCCTCAAACGCTGGAGGAGCGACACAACCGAGACGCCTGGCCGCAGGGCAAGATGCCAGATCCTCGAACATTGGAGGGGCGCAGTGACATGCAGGGTTTGACGTGGGAGGACTTGCCCAAGGCACCTCTCTTCCCAACCGCCGCCGACCGCGCTACTGCAAAGATGGTTCGGCAGGCCCTGCTGCCCGGCGGCAAGGTGCCAGAGGGTGCCCTGCTGGCTAGCACACCTCCTGTTAGGCCTGCGGAGGCCCCACCCCAGGCCCCGCCGCCCCTGTGGCAGGGCCGCCTGGGGGCCGACCTCAGCGACAAGGCCGAGGACATCACCATCCACAGCCGCCAGGGCAATGGCACCTACCTCACCAGCGTGGGCGGGCGCGCCCCACAGCCCCTGGACGAGGGCGATGTGACCGCGCTGACGGATCTCCCCGCTGCCCGCCTGCAGGCCCTGGCCGCTCAATCGGAGAAAAGGTCGCCCGCCGCCGCTGCCCTGCTCGGGACCGCCCCAGGCGCAGCCGCCGCAGCCCAACCGCGACTGGCCGAACCCAAAGCATCGCAAACACAAACAGAAGGAAAGTCGGCAGCAATATCATCCGGACCTGACAAACTGAGAATGGACCGATCCTGGAGTGAACTGAAACAAGAATTGGCCAAAGCGACAGTAGAGACATGGAGGGAGTATCCGAGAACTGCCGAACAGGCGGCCGCCAACATCACCCTGAATGGAGCAGAGCTCAATGAACGGGAAGTACGAATGCTCTATGAAATGTTTCATCAAAAATATCCTGGCTGGGGGAAACGCCCGCAGGTAGATCCCACCCCCAAAAAACAAATGCCGTTGCCTCCCGGCACTCCAGTGATGGAGGCACTCAAGCCCCATCAACTTTTGAAAGAGGCCAATGCCTCATTTGACGAAGCCCTTTCAGCCTACTCAGCTTCGCCTGCTGAGTGGATAGTCAATGAAATAACAGGAATGAAAAATAAAGGTTTTTCATATGGTCCAGACCACGCGTGGACCAAGCTTTTGAAGCTAAAGCCGGTTTATGAAAGAATGCGCTACGGTCCCAATAGCATCTCAGCATGGGCTGCAAAAAAAGACAAAGAGGGAACTCTTGACCAATATGTTGGTTGGAAAGGTTCGCCTGAGAAACCTGGCCTTACTTGGGATGATTCAGCGGATGATGGACCATGGTATCAACCCGCAAATGATGTTATCAATTATGTAACGGGATCAAAATTAAAAACGTCTGGAAGTGTTGAAGCCGACATTGTGATTACCCATGTCGATCATGGTAATCGAACCATAACCTTTGAAGTGAACGCTCACGACAAACTCCGCGCCGGTAGCATGGCTAGAGTTCCCGGCAAGACACTTTTAATAGGCGATCAAGAAATGCTGGAAGACAATTCGAAAGGTCCATTTCTATACACGACCCCCTTGAGGTGGAAATGGACAGAAACGGTTAACTACTGATTTAAAACCTCATCCAACCAACTCCGTGCTTGCGCCTGGTTCCGATGGCAGGCAAACTCATTTGAACACCATGAAAAGCGCTTTTAAAATTCTGTTCGGTCTGACTTTGCTCCTTTCGCTGGGTTTTTGTTTTTTTTACAAGCCTGGGCCCGTATGGAAAGACGGCAGCTACCAAGTGTATCAGATGGATTGCGGAAAGAGGCTAGGCCTCTACAGTGATCCTGGTTATTTTGGACTCATACCAGAGGTGGTGGTGGCTGCAGGCAGCAACAAGGAATGGGTGGTAGCTGAACAGAATGCCAAAGGGGAACGACGGTTTTACATCCTTCGAAAACCTGTGAAGAACGAATTTCCAGATGACCCGGAAGGCCCCTTCACACTCGACGAGTATAACAAAAAGGTTATTACTTTGGGTTTACCACCGTTTTCCTGGCGGGAGCCACACACAGAGAAGTGAATGTTCAGCATGCCACCCCAATCAGATCCCTCCCCCAAAGCCATGCCCCGGCGCCATTTCCTTGAAGTGGATCGTGGCAGAGCGGCGGTGGAAGGGCCAACGACAGTTTTACATCATCCCGAAAGAGGCGGTGACCCATGACAATGGCATCGACTACTACGTGGGCAAACCCGAAGGTCCGCTGAGTCCAGAGGCCTATGAGAAAGAGGCCGTAAAGCGCAGTCTTCCCAGCTTTTCCTGGCATTCCGCGTAGGTGCTGGTGAAGCGGCCCGAAACGGTTCTGCGATCAAAGACAAACTTTGAGGCAGTGCCGCCGCAGACATAGCCCTGGAGGCCGCCAACCTCGCCGTGGAAAACCCCGATGCCCACCTCACCGACTACCTGGCCAGCGGGCGCGATGCCATCGCCGCCGCCCTCGGCCTGCATGGTGCCGGCATGGCCATCGGCGCAGCCGCCCAGGCCGTGGACCCCGCCCTCACCCGCCTGGCCGAGGCCGCCGGGGAAAAGGCCGGCACCGCCTTGGCCAAGCGCCTGCATGGGGACCTGCCCCCTGGCAGCCCGCCCGCCGCAGATCCACCGCCCACCAGCAGCCCCCAGGCACTGCTGCCAGACATCCCCCTGCCCATCTCAGAGTTCAATCCCCAGATCCTCCAGGAGGCCCCCGGCACATCTCCCACGGCAGAGCCCCCCACACAGCCCATCCCCGCCCTGCCACCCCTGTGGCAGGGCATCGCCCGCCACGGAGAAGCCGCCGAAGTCCTGCGCCGCAACCCCGACGGCACCTACCAGGTGCGCCGCAACGGCGGCCCCGAAGAGACCTTCAAGGAAAGCCAGGTCGCCGCCATGACCCGGATGCAAAAACCCGAACTCCACGCCTACATGGCCCAGGCCCTGCAACGGCAGCAAAGGCTGGAGAAGATCGGAAGTGAACAACGGCTGCCAGCAGATGCAGTTGCGCCGCCCCCTTCCTTTTTGCGTCTTGCAGACCAGGATCATGGGTCTAACTTCGGCCATGAGCGATCAGGAACTGAAAGAACTTATCCAAAGCGTGAAGATAGGGACCCTGGAAGAGCGCTTGAGAGCCTCCGCCAAAGTGCCTCTGGACAGCGCTCTGCGGGCTCTGGCCAAACATTCGGAAAAACCGACCGACCCAGACCCAATAGCCCAAGCTATCGCCTACCGGAACTCGATGCTCAATCAATCGAAAATGGAATAGTCTCACTGGAGCGAAGAAAGGGGGAGGAGCATGATGTCAGGTTTGACCCCGCATCCAACACGGTGATCAAACTCACCCGTCCTGGTGAATTTGGCTCAGAGAAGCTGGGATTGGACGGCTATCTCCAGCGTCTTGCATGGGCCAATGAGCTGTTTGGTGACCGCATTCGCGTGGAGGGCATCGTCCACCTTCCGGGAGAAAGATCGTCGCGGGTAGTGACAACGCAGCCTTGGTATCGGGCAGACGAATCCAGGCCACAACCGACCCAGCGTGAGATTGATATCTACATGCGTAAAAAGGGATTTCTAAAAGCGTACGATGGCGCTTACCTCTACGAAAGCCGGGATATTGTTGCCAGTGATGCGGTGCCCAAAAACTTTGTTCGCGATGTGGAAGGTCATCTACACCCTGTGGATGTGGTGCTGGTGGAGCCCTCCGCCACACAATACGAGAGGCTGGAAAATCAAGTCTACAATCTTCCTCAGATCTCTTTGGATACTCCTTGAAAAGGCCCGCCTTTAGCCTTGAATGAAACACGTAAATGTGATGAAAACAGGAACCCTGCCAGAGCGGCTTCAAGCATCTCTCAAAGTCACGCTTGAGGTGGCGCTTCAGGCTCTGGCACGACAGGCAGGCCAGCCCACTCGGCCCTGTCTGTGGGAGTCGCCCACAACCTTCCACGGGTATGGGTGTGTAGCGGATGCAGACTTGCTCAGACGAGGATTGGATCCGAAACCCTTTCAGGCCGCAGCAGCGGACACTGGAGTCAGCCTACCCATATTGGATACCGCTGCCCTAGCGGTGCTGCTACGGGGGCGGCCCCGCCTGCATGGAGGAGAGCACGAAGTTTGGTTTTGTGCCGAGGTCAATTTGGCCGTGAAGCTGACCAATGCGGGCGAATTTGGAGCTGAGAAACTAGGGCTGCCTGGATATGCCCGGCGGCTAGCCTGGGCGAATGAGCTTTTTGAAGATGACCTTCGCCTGCTAGGCCGCGTGCTGCTGCCTGGTGAAAATGGCGAGCGCGTGGTGACCACGCAGCCCTGGTACCGGGCAGATGGACTCGCCACCGAGGGACCGCACCCCACCCAGAAAGACATCGATCTCTACATGCGGCACCGGGGGTTTCTAAAAGCCTATGACGGAGCGTATCTGCATGAGGCGAGGGACATCGTGGCCAGTGATGCACTGCCCAAGAACTTCATCCGCGATGCCGCCGGACATGTCCACGCCGTGGACATTGTTTTGGTCGAACCCTCCTCTCGTCAGTCCGAGCGACTGATGACCATGGTCGCCAGCCAAATTCAGGTAACGTAAGCGGGAAAGAGCCCTGTTCACAACAGACGTCCCACCCGCCCAGCTCCAGGCCCTGGCCACCCAGGCCGGGAAAAATCAAACCACCCCGCCAGGCCCCACCGCACCTCCCCAGGCCGCAGGCAGCACGAATCTCGCCGAACCAAAAGCATCGCAAGAACCCGCCCCAGGGACAGTCGCCAGACCGCCCAGCATCCCGCCCCTGTGGCAGGGCACCGCCGGGCATGGCGTAGCCGCCGAAGTCCTGCGCCGCAACCCCGACGGCACCTACCAGGTACGCCGCAACGGCGGCCCCGAAGAGACCTTCAAGGAAAGCCAGGTCGCCGCCATGACCCGGATGCAAAAACCCGAACTCCACGCCCACATGGCCCAGACCCTGCAACGGCAGGAGGTCACTAGAAGACCTTCCACAGACGCGGTCCTGGAGGCCTCCAGCCCACCGTCGAAACCCTTCAGGATTCAAACGCTGTTCAGATTGCACCTCGACAATGAAGCCTTCGAAATCTAACGAGGGCAGGCATGGTCTACCTCCCTGTTCATACTTTTGAAAAGGTCCTCTGCTCGCTCGACCGCGAGAAGGCGACGGGCAGGCCCTGCCTGTGCATTCCAGTCATGACGGAGTTCTGCCAGTATGCGGAACACTATGAACTGACCCCGGATGAATTTGAAAATCTGGCGGGCGACATGGCAGCTCTGGAGGCCCTGGCCACCCAATGCAGGAACCGGGAATGCGACCACCGCCTGATGGAAGCCCCGCCTGCCGAACGCGGCCGCCCCTGCCGACTGGATGCCTGGGAGGGAAGATCCCTGATCACCTCCTTCCCGACGAGGGACCACCTGCACAACTACCGGACGATGTACGTCTATGAACCCCGATTCTCCCTGTGCTACGACTTGATCGGCGAGACTTACCTTTTAGATCTCCAGGTCACCCTGTCCCCGCATTTCGATGGCAGCGAAAGGTATGAACTGACCGCAGAAGAATTCACCACCGTGGCGCAGGATCGCGAAGCCCTGCTGGCCCTGGTGGAAAAATGCTGTGCCGGTGAAAATGATCCGCGACTGCTCACCCCGCTGCCCGAAAAGCGGGGCGATCCGGTGTATCTGGAATGGAAGAGCTTTAGAGAAAGACAAGGGCTGAGGTAACCCCTCGGCATCGGATTGGCCAGGGCCGTCCCCTGCCCTGATGGCCGCCACCAGCGTGGCTCCCCACGCCCCCTCCATTCCGTACCAGGCTTGACGTTTCACCCGTGGAGGATTAGAAACGCTCCAGAATTCCCCCTAATTCTGTTTTTTCGAGGCCCCTCAGTCTAACGGCCCATCCAGAGGCCCCGCCTCCCTAACCAAGCCCCCGTTTTGCCATGCCCACCCTTTCCGTTTCCCCCTGCATCGAAGCCCTGGAATCCCGCCTTGCTCCGGCAGGCCTCGTCACCGTCACTTCCAGTGGCGATACACTCACCATCACGGGCGATGGCGAAGATAACAACCTGGACATCCGTGATAACGGGGATGGCACCTGGACCATCCGCGATCTGGCAGGCGAGGGGCAGCCCATGCCAGACATCATCGTGCCCGCCCCCACCCATCTCAAGGTGAACCTCCAGGGCGGCAGCGACTACCTCGAGATGGAAGGCCTGCACATCGCCGGAAACGTACTCATCACCGATGCTGGGGCTGGGGGGGACGATACCGTCATCTTTCACTCCACCGTCATCTCCGGTACGACGAAGGTGGACCTGGGCGATGGGAATGACAGCGTCACCACGGAGTACGTCACCTTTGGCAAGCTGCTCACCCTCCAGGGCGGCAGCGGCAGCGATACCTACACTCTGGGCCGTGGCTACTACACGGGCATCAAGGCCGACTTTGGCACTGGCAGTGACACCTTTTCCCTGAGGGGTGGGGAAGGCGATATCACCGTGCAGGGGCGGGTGGATCTAGTGTCCAAAAGCACGTCCGCAGAGGCCCTCACCGTGCAGTTTGGCGCGGCCACTCTCACGATCACCGGCCACGTCTCGGTGAAGACGGGCGCTGGTCGTAGCAGTCTCGACCTCGGCACGCATCTCGAGGGGACCTTGCGGGTTCTAGGTGGCTTCACTTATACGGGCGGTGATGGGGCGGACGCCTTCCGGCTTGCGAGTCACATCTTCATCGGTGGTCGGCTGGACATCAAGACTGGCGATGGCCCCACCCTCCTGAGCACCGGGGGCTTGAACACCCTCACCCTCGGTTCCCTAAACTTCACGGGCGGCCATGGCGAAGACCGCCTGAATTTCACCCTGGGCCGCATCCAGATCCTGGGAGACGCCACCTTCAATTTGGCCCATGGGGACAATGAAATGCTGGTCATCTTCGGGCAAGTGGATCTCTCCATCGGCGGCAAATTCACCTACAAGGGTGGCTCAGGCAGTGACTGGGTGACGCTGCATGGCAGCCGCCTGCACATCGCCGGCCCGATCCACATCAGCCCCGGCGATGGCAAGAATACATGTGACATCGTGAACGCTGAGGCCTGGGTGGGGAACATCACCTACACGGGTGGCAAGGGGGATGATTCCTTCGAGGTCGGCTACTACACCGCCACCGTGGGCACCACCCACGTCTTCGGCCACATCACCGCCAGCCTGGGTGCCGGCAAAAACTTCGCCTCCATTAGCGACGCGTACGTTCACGGCCATGTCCGCCTCACCTCCGCCACGGATGATCCCAGCCATGTCCGTGGCTCAGAGCATCTCGGCATTCGCGACAGCATCATCACCGGCACCACGCACCTGAAGGCCACCGGCACCAGCGGCACCACCGCCGCCCTGCATAACAGCATCTTCCAGGGCCGCGTGCTCGTGGAGACGGGGCGGGGCAACGATGAGGTCATCCTCGACTATTCCATCCCCGACTTCCCCATGAAGGGGCGGAAAAACCAGTTTCACGGAGCCGTCCGCATCCTCCTCGGCGCGGGGGGGGATTTGCTGAATCTAGATGCCCCAAACCCCGCCCTCTACGGCAACATCTTCCACAGCACGTTTTACGCCGATGGCGGCCCAGGCAAGCCCATCACGGGCGATCTCAACATCGTCTTCGGCATCCCCAGCAGCGCCCATTTTTTCAGCACAGCCCCCACGCTGAAAAACTTCCAGCCCGTCGTCTAGCCCCGTTTCCACGGACGGGGTGTGGAGGATCACCTTTTGGTTAGGCAGATCGGCTCTCCATCCGTCAGGAGACCTCAGCGGGTCCTGGCCAGTCGCAGCCTAAAGTTGCAGGCCGGGTAGCTCGCGCAGATACTCGGGCAGAGAGATCAGCGGGTTGCCGGTGAGGACGAGAGTCCGCAGCTCAGGCAGCAGGCCCAGCTCCGCTGGCAGGGAGGTCAGCCGATTGCCCTTCAGGTACAGCTTCACCAGCGAGGTCAGATTGCCAATCTCAAGCGGCAGGCGGTCCAGGCCAAGGTTGTCCAGAAACAGGGTGCGCAGGCTGGTGAGTCCCCAGAGTTCCTCCGGCAGGCCGGTCAGGGGATTGTCATTGAGGCTCAGCTCCATCAACCGCTTCAGGTGGCCGATCTCGGGCGGCAGCCGGGTGAGCTGATTTCCCCACAGGTGCAGCCGCCACAGGCGCGTGAGCTGGCCTATCTCAGGCGGGAGCTCCGTCAGCGCATTCTCGCCCAGGTAGAGCTGCTCCAGCTTCGTCAGCCGCCCGATCTCTGCTGGCAGCGTGGTCAGCCGATTCTTCAGCAAGAAGACCACCTCCAGGTCTGTGAGCAGGCCGATCTCTGGCGGCAGGCAGGTGAGGCGGTTTCCGTTCGCCGAAAAAAACTTCAGCGCCGTGAGCTGGCCGATCTCCGGCGGCAACTCCGTGAGCCCCAGCGAGTCGAGGTTCAGGTGCGTCCCCCGCTCCCCCTGCGCCCGGCAGACCTCCATCCGCCGCCTCGCTTCCGCATACGCCCCCCGCGCCTCAGGTGTCATGGATGGATCAGTCATGGGGGGATGGGATGACGATCAAGATAATGAACGCATCACCGACCGCAACGAAAAGGCGTGGGGGGGGACTGGGAAGGGTTCAGGAGGCAAGTCAGCCAGCCTCACATACTGCACTTATTGTTAGGCTCGCATCGAAGCAGCGACGAAGAGGCATTTAAGCAGCCTCAACGCCGCGCTTATTCTTCACAGCAGAATAGGCATTCGAGATTCGCGAATCTCGAATATGCTCAGAAGCGTGACCGCGACTTTGGGTCTTCTTTGAGGAAGGAGAGCCCAACTTAAGTTGCTAAAAATTCCGCATGAAAATCCTTCACCTCAGTCTCATTCATAGGCACAGTCATGATTCCTTATTCATCCCATCATGTCCAAGACACCCTCACCGCTGACTTTTGAAGAGACCGATCGCCTGGATCTGAAAGCCTATTGTAAGCGTCTTGAGTCCTTCCTCCTCGTTGAAAGCGACTTTGTGGAAAGCAGTCTTGTGGTCGCTCTCAATGCCAGCTTTGGCCGGGGCAAGACCACCTTTATTGAGATGTGGAAGAACGATCTTCTCAAGCGCCGCAGTTCACCGAATGGCGATGCTCTTGAGGTGCCTATGCCTGTGATCCTCAATGCCTGGGAAAGTGACTACTGTGGGGATCCTCTGGTCGCCATTCTGGCAGGTCTTCTCAAGGCTGTGGACGCCATGCAAGGCAAGAGTAAGTCTGATGAAACCAAGGCCAAAAAGATCAAAGAAGCCGCCCAAAATTTAGGCTGGATGTTGGCGGGAGTAGGTAGTGGTTTTACCAGCAAACTCACGGGAGTGAATCCCCTCGAAGTTGCCAATCTTATGGATGCTAAAAAGGCCGAGCGAAATCCTGCCCCGCCCGACTTCATTCAACTGTTTAACCATCGGCAAAAGGCTCTTGAGGACCTTCGTGAGGCTCTAGCGGAAGCCTTCGCTGGATATAGCCCCAAGGTCCTTGTCTTTGTGGATGAGCTCGACCGCTGCCGCCCCGACTACGCCATCAACTACCTGGAGACCATCAAGCATGTCTTCAACATCAAAGGCATGATCTTCCTTCTCGCCATTGACGCCCACCAACTCGAGGTCTCGGCCAAAGCCCTCTTTGGTGATGGTCTGGATTTCCCTGAGTACTTCCGGAAATTTTGTCACCGCGTCTTTGAATTGCCAATGCCCGAACGAACACCATTGGCTTTGTTCCTTGAGCACCAAATCAGCCTATACGTTCAGGTATTGGAAAAACGAAACAGCCGCCTTAAGGCAGACAGTCAGTTCATCACCAATGCAACTCAATTGGCTCAAGGATTCAATCTGACTCTCCGACAACTCCAAGAGGTCTTCAGAGTTTTAGGGCACGCACTTTCTACACAGGATCAAAACAGCATAGAGAACATGCGTCCCAGCGCGGGCAGGGCCGCCCTTATGCTTGCCATCTTCAGAATTTCTTTCCCCTCTTTATACCTCCAAATTGGTCACTCCCAAACTGATCACGCCCCATTATGCCGAGAGCTTTATGCGCGATTGGGCGCAAGGAATGCCAGATCATGGATCATTCTTTATCTAAGTGGCCTAGTTGATGAGGATCAAGAGAAGAAAGATTTCAAAGCAATTTTAAAAGATGTCGGCGATGAAAGTTACCAATCGGAACTTCTAGATTCGGTCCAGCGAGCATCGTACGATTTATGGAGCCATCACGAAGGAGTATTGATACTTATATGGAACAAGATGCAAAGCATCGAATCCATTTAGCCTTGCCTTAATCAAGCTCGTCGTTGCGCCAACACAGCCGGGCGATCATCACCGATACCCTTCTGGTTAAGCTGCAACGCACCCTGGGAAATAGGGAAGCCTGGAGCCTCATTCCCGGCAATCTCACGGATGAGCGGGATCCCTTTACCCTTCATCTTCACTATCCTCAGTGTGGCTTCACCTCCGAAGATGACTACCACCAGCCGCGTGTGAAAATCGAACTGAGCGCCCGCGCCCGCCAGGAACCGATGGAACAACGCAGCATCCAGCCCTATGCCGCGCAGATCCTTCCCGCCGAATATCAAGCGAGCCTCACCGCCCAGGTCAACTGCGTGACACCCCGCCTCACCTTTTGGGAAAAGACGGCGCTCCTACACGAACAACATGTGAGGCCCGCCCAAGTGGGAGAGCCTGAAAAAGGCCCAGCCATGCATCAGGCACGCCATCTGTATGACCTTCATCGCCTGTGGACGCATCACGGCCTCGCCCAGGATGCCACCCTGACGGATCTGCTGCCCACAGTCGTGCATCATCGCAAAACTTTCTTTGCCTACAAGTGGGTGGATTACGATGCGCTGACGCTGGATAAACTGGTGCTCATGCCCCCGGAATCCCGGCTCACTGCGTGGAGGGAAGACTACCAGAAAATGCGGCCCATGTTCTTCAGTGAGCCACCCAGCTTCGAAGAGATTTTGCAAACCCTGGCGCAAATCCAGGATCGCTTTCGTTCCTAGCCCCTCTCGCCCATAGCCCTGGAGTATGATACAGTAGCTCTGGAGTATGATACAGTAGCCCTCCCCTTCCACGGGTGGGTTCGAATCCCACCCTCCCCCAAGCATTCGCTGGAAGTCGGGGCCACTTGGCCGCGTTATGGAGGGGGTATGAGACTTTCTTTTTTATCGGCTTCTTTCGTGTTTCTCCTGGCGGGCAGTGGGGCGCTGCTGGGGCAGGACGTGAAGGCGCAGGCTGCTTCTGCGGCTGCGGAGGCACCTGCGCCTAACTACACGTATTACTTTGAGCTGGTGCGGGTGGTGGATGCGAACACGGTGGCGGTGAACATTGACCTGGGCTTTGGCGTGTGGCTGCACAATCAGAACCTGGACCTCCAGGGCCTGCCGGAGCCTGCGCCGATGGCCACGGAAACCGCCGAACAAAAAGCATCGCGGCTAAAGCTGGCCGCACGCCTGCGCGATCTCCTGGAGGGCCGCACCCAACTGACGCTGCGCAGCGCCAAGGACAAATCCACCACCCCACCCCGCTACCTCACCACCCTCTGGGCCGATGGCGTGAACATCAATGAAGCGGTGCTGAAGGGGGAGTAGGCCGCGTCCCCTGCCCTGCCAGCACAGCGGCTGCCCTCGCGACCCACGCCATCCCCTTTGTCACTCACGAATGAGCGACAACCGGATTTGTCGCTCATTAAACGAGAAATGTGAGCAACAAATCCTGCGAAACGTCCCTGCAATGGCGCTTTTTCCTCACCCGCCCACCACGGTGCAGGATTCCAGGAGCCGGCGCAGGAGGGGGGCGCCGCGATCTGGGCCCAGGCGGTGCTGCAGGGTGGCACCGGGGGCATTGGTGGTGAGGATGAGCGGCAGGGCGTGGACGAGGCGGTGCTCGATGAGGCCGAAGAGCGCCTCCCCCACAGCCTCGCTGAGCTGGCCCGTCTGGCCGGAGGCGCGTTCCTTGCCCACGTCATCCAGCAGCAGCAGGCTGCAGGTGCGGGCGCGGTGCAGGCAGTGGGCCGCCGTCTGCGCCACGCGCGGGTCCTCATGGTATTGCAAGCGCACGGCGCTGGCCAGGCCCTGTAGGTGGCTGCCGTGATCCCACGCATCGCCCGCGTGCAGGGCATAGACGCTGCGGCCAGAGTCATGCACGCGCTGCAGCAGGGCAAAGGCGGCCCGCGTTTTCCCCAGGCCCGTGCCGCCGGTCAGCAGCAGGGACCGCCCCGGCGCAGGCTGCCAGGACTGCACCAGCGCCACCAGCCCCGGTGCCAGATCCGCGTGCGCCCAGTCTGTGTGCCGATACAGCGGCGGGCAGAGCGCCTGCCAGCGGCTTTGCCGCACTTTTTGTTCGGCCAACCGCCGCCCCTCCACCTCCCGCCACTGCCGCACCTCCGCACAGTCTCCACACAGGCCCAGCACACCCGTCAGCGTGCAGCCGCAGTCCACACACACACGTTCCCGCAGCAGCGGGCGGAGATCAGGAGAGGAAGTCATGGGGAGGGGGGAGGTCAAGGCGTCAAAGGTCAAGGTGGGTCAAGGTGGGTCAAGGCGTCAAAGGTCAAGAGGTCAAGAGGTCAAGAGGTCAAGAGGTCAAGAGGTCAAGAGGTCAAGAGGTCAAGGAGGCGCGGAGCGTCCTGGAGTGCGCCAGTCCTCTGGCGCTTTCGCAGGGCGAGGGAGTGTTGTTTGAGGACTCATGTCAAAAGGGGCGCATGGGTGTTAGCATTCCGGACTGAGCACTCAGCCTCGGTTCCCCACTCATCCCCGTCCCCCGCGCCCCGTCCCGGCGAAGAAGCTGGCGGCGGCATCGGTGGTCGTGGGGGACGGAGGCACGGGGGGCAGGATCGCTGGCAGCGCCACCGGGGGCGACAGGGGCGGTTCATAACGGCGCAGCCAGCCCAGGAAACGACGCCGCGTGCAGCACAGACCCCGGGCGGTATACCAGGCATGCATGCGGGCAAATTCCTGGGCCACAGGGATGTGGCGAAAGCGTGCCTCCTGCTGGAGCTGGCCTAACCAATTTTCCTCCGAAACCTCCTCCGCTTTTGTTGCTGCTGCCGTGCTGCGCCGCTTCCTCGCGGGCCGGGCCGCCCCGTACGCACCTGCGGATGGGGGCGTGGGGGTGGGTGCGGAGGATGGGGGAACGGGGGAAGGAGGAGAGGGAGGGGGCGAGGGGGAAGGGCCCGCCCCAGACGCAGCCCCGACTGAAAACGTCTGAACCGCGTCTGAAGGCGTCTGGACAGGGCGCACAGGCGTCTCCCCTGCCCTGTCGGCCACTGGGGCAGCGACCGCGCAGGCGGGGTTAACTTGTGTTAAGCCCGCCTCTCCTTCCTGTGGGTAAACCGATCCGCCGGGAGCTGCGGCAGCGCCAGATCCATCGTCTCCACCGGCAGCCAATTCCTCCATGCGGACCGCCGGTGCAGCCGCCAGCGCCGCCGCTTCCTTGCGGCGTTTGCAGGCCTCGTAGTAGCGGCGATTCCGCGCCTGGCGGGCCGTGTGCTGCGGCAGCGCACCATCCTGGGCCGCCGTCAGCAGCGCCAGCAGTTGCTCAGCGGTGAAGGTAAAAGTCGTGTTCATGCAAGGAGAGGGTGTCAAAAAGGGTGGCTCAGGCCCGGTGAAGGCGCGGGCAGCTTCGTGTAGCCGCGCCCGCCAGGGCGTGGGGTTTGGAGAGGCTTCGAAGTTGTGTGAGCCGTCGAAGCCACCCATCCCACCCGCTGGCGCGGGCAGCTACACGGTGTAGCTGCGCCCGCCAGGGCGTGGGGTTTGGGGAAGTTCGATGGGGCGAGACCTTTCGGGGCAGGCCACCCGCTGGCGCGGGCAGCTACAGGGAGTAGCCGCGCCCGCCAGGGCGTGGGGTTTGGGGAAGGTGCGGGGGCATTCCAGCCTTCGAAACCTCCCACGACCACGCAGGCCAGCCCAAGGAGGGGGACTTGCCAAGTCCCGTGGTTTGGGACGGTTTGGGTCGGACGGGGATTCGAGGGTGGAATGGGGGCTGTTTTTACAGGATTAACAAGATGGACAGGATTAACAGGAAGTGTGGCAAAGGGGCGGACGGGGCAGGTTTGTTCGGTCTGTTGGTGTTTAGCCTTTAGGCGACTCCATGACCTGCCGAACCTTCTCCGGATCGCCTAAAGGCTACACACCAACAGAGCGGGCGGGAGTTTGCGGACCGGATGAATGCGCTCGCCAAGGCGCAAAGCCGCCAAGGAACTGAATTTTTTTGCGTCTTTGCGCCTTTGCATGAGTCCTGCAGGTGAGTGCCTGGAGCATGGGGTTTATCTTTTGCCAAACATGAACGTTTATTTTGTTAGGCAGAATGATCCTTCCATCTTTGACCAGCCTCCATGAGGCGACGCCGAGGCATCCAAAAGCACGGCCATGGGCGGCAAGGTGGAGCACCGCTTCTCCACCCTGCCGCCAGCCTGCCCCGACCTCATCGATGGCCGGGGAAAAGGTGGCGTCAGTCGCCTTCCACGTGGTCCAGCAGCCAGGCCACCGTGTCTTCCACCGTCAGGATGCCCTCGGCATCGTCATCGGTGATCTCCACATCGAATTCCTCCTCCAGCGCCATGACAAATTCCGTCAGCTCCAGGCTGTCGGCCCCCAGGTCACCGGACAGCTCGCTCTCCGGCTCGATCTCTTCCGGCTCCAGGCGCAGCAGGGCGGCGAGGATCTTTTTGACTTTTCGTGTGATGATTTCTTCGGTCATAGGTGTCTTGATGTTTTGGGGTGTTTTCGGATGAAAAAGAATTGTGTGTTAATTTGGCTGCCTGCCTCCCCGGCCAGGGGTGCAGGAGTGAGCGAGGTGAAATCAGGTCTCCTCGCGCTGGGGGGCGTTTTCGATGAGCTCATCTGCCGTGATCCCCAGTGCGGCCTGCAGCGCGCCCAGCGCCTGGTTCAGCAGCAGGTCGGCGTTTTGGATGCGCGGCCTGCCCTCCGTCCAGTCATTCGGCACAAAGGCGATGCCCAGCACATCGCGGTCGCACTCCCCATCCACCGGCGAATCTTCACAATCGTAGGTGATGGCCAGCGGCCCGTAATACGCCACCCGCCGCACCCGCCCTGGTGCGCAGCGTTCCCGGCCACGCGGGCCGCCGATGAAGGGCGTGGGAAGAGGATGGCAGGCGGTGATCATGGGAGGAGGGGTGAGGGAGAGAGCCAGTTTTCAGGGCTCAGTTTTGAAAGCGAGGAGCGGGGTCAAGGCGTCAAAGGTCAAGGAGGGTCAAGAAGCCTCGAAGCGTCCTGGAGTGAGCCAGTCCTCTGGCGCTTTCGAGGAGCGATGAAGTGTCGTTTTAGCAACTCAGGTCAAAAGGGACGCCCGATCTCAGAACCCCGCACTGAGCACTGATCACTGTTTCCCACTATTACCCACTGTTTATGGATGCGACTTTAGACGCCACCTCACTCAGGATCCAAGCAGCGGCTGCTGGCGTGGTGGCGGCGGCGGCGATGGCAGGCCCCTTCCCGCAGCGTGGGCAGGTAGGCATACAGGGTGCCCGCCAGCAGAAAGAGCAGCAGCAGCGCTCCGGCCACGGCCACGCCCCAGGCAGGCATGGCATCGAATTTATACAGCAGCGCCGTGCCACTGGCCGTCAGCAGGGCCCCGCACAGGCAGGTGATGCACTGCCGCGCCCCGGCCAGCTCTTCCTCGGCGCGGATGAGGTCAAAGTTCACACGTTTCATGCGGCGGCGGCGTTCCGGGCTGTGGGTTCTTGCTTGCGGGCCTTCTTGCGTCGCGGCTTGCGGCCAGCCCGGCTGCCCAATTGGCACTGCACGCGGGCCAGTTGCAGCAGTTGCTTCGCCTCCCGCCGCGCCAGGATCTGGCGCAGCGCCCGGTAGGCCATGCCCTGGCTCTTGGTGGGGATCTCCCCCTGCGTCACCAGCCAGTCCACCGCCGCCGTCAGGCTGTGCGCCCGCTCCTCCATGAGGATGCGGATGATGGGCAGGTAGGGGATCCAGTTCGAGCGTGCCAAGCGGTCCGGCGGCTGCGCCACGCTGGCTTTTTGCATCAAGTCTTCGAGTCGTGATTTCATGGGTGGTAGGGAGGTGGAGTGACAAAGGGTGGATGAGGGTGTGTGGGGTGATTGGGATGGAGGGCGGATGGGGAAAAAGGCGAGCTACAGGGAGGGGCATCATTTCCCATTTTTTTCGGATGTTCGCGGCGGGGGCTCCGGCGGGCTCGCCTTCAGCCCCAGGCAGCGGCGCAGCAGAAGGTTGGCAAAGTTCGTCAGGCTGCGGCCCTGCGGGCGGGCACGGCGGCGCAGTTTCTCAGCGAGGTCAGTATCGAGTCGGATGCGGGACATGGGCAGGAGGGGCGGTTTCAGGGGTGGCGGGGTTTCGAAAAAAAGACGGGCGGGAAAAAACGCCCGGCAGGGCCTCAGCGGCTGGCAGCCCCAGGCCGCTGGGCAGGCAGGCGCGGCCCAGGCCGCAGAGCGTGCGCCCCCTCCACCGGCAGCCCCGGCGAACGTGCGCGACCGCCAAAGAGCACCGCCTTCAGGTGGGCCCCAGGACGGCGACCCGCCAGACGCGCATCGGCCTCGAAAAGGCGGCGTTCCTCCGGGTTAAGCTCGTTTTGGAACTGCTGAATGATTGCGTTCATAGTGAATGAATAATTTTTATCGAAAGCCAGAAAAGCCGCAAGGCGCAAAAGTGAATAATTAATTAAATACTGAACTGTTCAGTCACAGAAAAACAGGCCGCTTACTGGCGTCGAACGCCCCTCCGCACCGCCCAGGCAGGCGCTACCCCACGCCCCAGGTCAGGGCCGCCCCCGGCAGCACCCACCCGCCTCCCAGGCCGCCCCGCAGCCCAGAGAGGCAGCGTGCAGGGAGGGAGTGCGGGCCAGTTGTTTTCATGGGCCAATGTTCACCCGAACACACATGCTAATCGAGCAAAATGTCGCACTACCAGTATCTCCACTTTGCCCTTGACGCTCCCCTTCCCCTCTTCCCGAAAACGCCACCTGCACGGGTGCTCAGGCGCGGCAAAAAAGCACACACGCACCGTCCCCCCAAACCCCACGCCCTGGCGGGCGCAGCTACGCCCTGTGGCTGCCCGCACCCCGCACGTGGGATGGCCGTACCGCCACCGCAAAGCGTCCTCGACTGCGCCAGTCCTCTGGCGCTTTCGAAAGATCTCACGGCACCGTCAAGCCCCCTTGCCACACTTCCTGTTAATCCTTCCCGCGACTGCGGGACTGTGAATCCTGCCAAAAAGCCCCCCACACTCCACCCAACCTCCGTCCGCCCCCAACTCCCCAAGGAGCGGGACTTGCCAAGTCCCGGCCACTGAATCCGCGCACGATCTCACACCCACTCTCAGAGAATGGCAAAACCAGGCTGTCAAAGAGGGCTTATTAATAAGCACGCTTTTTGTTAGTCCGGGAAAACACATCTTCCACCTCACCTCTTTTCACCATCCACCATCCCAAACCACGGGACTTGGCAAGTCCCGCTCCTTGGGCTCAAACTTTGGGTCGGCCTACCCCTCTACTCCCGCCAGCTCTGCAGGTGTCTAGCCTTTAGGCGATCTGGAGAAGGCCCGGCAGGCCATGGGGTCGCCTAAAGGCTACACACCAGCAGACCGAACAAACCCGCCCTCATCCGCCCCTTGCAACACTTCCTGTTAATCCTGCTCATCCTGTAATCCTGTCTAAAAAATCCCGCCGCCCCCCGATCCCCGTCCGCCCCAACACCCCCAAACCACGGGACTTGGCAAGTCCCGCTCCTTGGGGGCATCCCCGTCATCCCCACTTTCCGTGTCTTCCGCCTCTTCCGTGGTTGGCCCTCCCCGCCCTGCTCCCGGCAAACAGCGCTGGACACCCCGGCGGCCTTGTTATACTTTTCGTTACCCAGGCCGCACAGGCCACGCCGGGGCTTTAGCTCAGTTGGTAGAGCGCGTCGTTCGCAATGACGAGGTCAGGGGTTCGAATCCCCTAAGCTCCACGGCAGGATCCTAGGCGACCGCGCCAAGGCAGGCAGAAAAACGAAACATCCGGCCAGGCTGGAAAATCCGAATTTTTCTTTAACCATGCCCCTCTTTGCCCGCCCCACCGGTGTCCCTTCTGAAAACGCCGAACTCGCCACCCACCAGTTGCAAGGCTGGCTGGATACCCTAAACCCCGAAGAATACACCCTGCTGGAAGAAGAACTGCGTGCCGAGCCCACCACCAGCGACCGCCCCATGGTCACCCGCACCAATGCCGAGATCGACCGCCTCAAAACCCTGTACGCCTCCCCAGAAGGCGAAGAAGCCTGGAGCCTCGTGGTGAAAAGCCGGCTGTAGGGTGGCTGGGGCTTCTCGAAATCATGGAGCCGATTCAAAGGCGTAGAGAACCGCCCTCACTTGACGTGCGTGCTAGGGTTGCGGCCTCCATGAAGAATCTTATTCTCATTGCCTCCCTTTCCCTCAGCACCCTTGCGGTAAATGCTGCTGATTTTGATGCACGCGCTGCCTTCGGATCTGCCCCTGGTCGTGATCTCGATGCGGCCCTGAAGCGCGCTCAAAAAGACGGCAAGAAAGTCTTTGTGGCAGTCTATGACCCCAAAGGCGACTACAACAACCAGGGGCTTCAGATCAAATACTTCACCGATCTGGAAGAGACCAAAAAACTGCTGAAAGAAAACTTCGTGGTCGTTTTGCTCCCTGTCGGTCACAAGGATCTGGCCAACATCACTTCCGGCACAAATCTTGAACGCCCCCGGTTCTTCCTCCTGTCCTCGACTGGCCAGAAAATTAAAGACGATACGCTGGCCCAGAATGCTGAATACGCACTGAAGGTCGTCAAGGAACTCGTCGCTCTGCCATAATCATAATATCATCGGCATCCCCCTTGAACTCCAGTGCGGAGATCAAGGGGATTGACCGATGTGTTCCCCTCGATGGCTGATATTCAAAATTCAGCTTCGTACTTGGTCTTGGGTGGTGAGTGCCATCGGTAAGTAAGGTGTGCCGATGTGCCCTTGACGCCCGTGCTAGGGTTGCGCCCTATGTTCTCCCGCCTGCTCTTTGCCGCCGTATTGGGTCTCACCATCGGCCCGTGCTTTGCCGAAAGCCCGGACGAGATCCATGCCTCCTACCAGAAACGCGCGGCTGCGGCCTGTGAAAAGATTGATGCGGTTCTAAACAAGGAATGCACTGCCATTGCCGCAGACCGCGCCGCCCAGGGAGATACAGGGGCGGCGGCCACGATTGCCGAGCAGATGCGCCGGAAAATAGCTGGAGAGAGCGTGCCCGCTCCTCACTCTGCCATTGCCAGCCTTTTCATCATGTATGACTCCGCCAAACTGGCCGTCCTGCGGCCCGTCAAAGAGGCCAGCTTGAAGGAGATCGACGCCGAATTGCAGCGCCAAGGGAAGGATATGACCACGGTGGTGGCTCTGAGCCGGGTTCGAGAGGTCATCGCATCGACCACCAAAAAACCGGGGGAGGGCGACCAGGAAGGTAAACCTCAAAAGGTGGATGCCTCGAAGCTGGAACTCCTCTTTGTTCAGAAGACATGGCTAAGCACCGCGGGCACCAAATACTTTTTCGCGCCAGACAAGACCGGGCACCGCCTCCATGGGAATGACAAGACCCCGCTGACGTGGAAAATCTCCACAGGCGGAGTGGTTGAGGCTCAGGGGTTCATGTCCCCCGGGGAACCTGCGGTGTTCTTCTTCAAGTTCCAAGATGAGGATCACGGTATCTTCGGACGCCAGCACATCCGCTTCATGCGAGATCCCATCACATCCGAACGGGTGTGGGTCAAACCTGGGGCTTGATGCTCGTTTGTCAGTCAGACCTGGTGAGCCGTAGACTGCAAATCTGGCGCATTCTCGTTCGGGCATCATGCCCCCGTCACCCTTACCGGATGACGGTCATTTTAAACGCAGCGGAGAGGAAAAACCTCACGCTTCCGTCTTTTTCTTCGTCAGGCGGTCGTGGCGGAGGATGTCCTTGGCGATGAGGTTTTCCACATAGGAGGAGAAGGAGCGGCGATCGAGCTTGGCGATCTTTTTGCCCTCCTTCATGATCTTCTTGTCCACCGTGATGCAGGCCTGGTCTTTGGTTGTGAGTGCCATCGGTAAATAATGTGTGCCGATGTGACATTGTGCAAGTGTGTATTTAGGCCACCCATGAAGTTTTTTTCCGCCCAGAGGAGGGCATGCTCCGGTTTTCAGTCTCCAGTCTCCGCTCATCCCCGTTTCTGCTTCCCCCCTTCCCCCGCTGCTGCGCGGACATTCTTTCAATAAAATTTAACTTCTTTATCGCGCCAAGGGTCAAATGGCACAATCCGTGCAGGCATGCACAGGGGAGTTTCGCCCCCGCCGCCGTCTTCACCCGCATCCCCGCCCTGCCATGTCGCGCCGCCCTCTGCCCCACGCCGCCTGCCTTGCCCTCGCCGCCCTGCTGCACCTCGGCGGCGGTGTGGCCCATGCCGTGCCCGAGGCCCTGCCGGGCGATGGACTGGCCCCGGAGGCCCCCCTGGCCCCGCCGGTGCCGGCGCTGGAAATCCCGGAGGACACCCTGCCGGGCATCGGCCTCAGCCGCCTCGTCTTCGACCGCGAATTCGACTCGCCCGTGGCCCTCAGCACCGCCCTGCCGGACAGCGGGGGCGAGCAGATCCTGGCCCTGCAGCGCGGGGAGTTTTGCGCGGTGAAACTGGATGGCAGCGGCCAGTGGCGCAGCTTTCTGGACTTCCGCCCGCGCATGGCCGGCATCGTCCTTTTTGAGGAGGGCGTGCACGGCATCGCCCTGCACCCGCAGTTTGAAAAAAACCGCCTATTTTACCTCAGCTACACGCAGAATGATCCGCGCCGCACCGTGATCAGCGAGATGCGAGCCACGGAAGGCGAGGCCCCCACGGCCCTGCCGGAGACGGAGCGCGTGCTGCTGGAGATCCCCCAGCCGCTGGCGGACCACTGGGGCGGCCACATTACCTTCGGGCCGGATGGCCACCTTTACATCGCGCTGGGCGATGGCGGCCTGCGCAGCGATCCCTACCGCCTGGCGCAAAACCCCTGGGTGCTCCACGGTAAGATCCTGCGCCTGGATGTGAACACCCGCAGCGGCCGCCTGCCCTACGGCATCCCGGCGGATAACCCCTTTGCGCACGAGCAGACCGTGCGGCCGGAGATCTTTGCCCTCGGCTTTCGCAATCCCTGGGGCCTCGCCTTTGACCCCCACACCGGCCATCTCTGGTGCGCCGATGTGGGCCAGGACCTGTGGGAGGAGATCAACCTCGTGAAAAAAGGTGCCAACTACGGCTGGAGCGACCGCGACGGCCCCACCACGCCGGATTTCCACCCGCAGCCCCTCATCCCCGGCACCGCCACCACGGACCCCGTGCACGCCTACACCCGCCTGCGTGGCGAGGGCCTGTGCATCGTGGGCGGCCACACCTACCGGGGCGAAAAAATGCCCGCTCTCCAGGGCATGTACCTCTTTGCCGACTGGGGCTACGGCACCGTCTGGGGCCTGGAGATGGATGCGCTGAACGAGCGCGCCACACGCCGCCTGGTGCTGCACCGCCGCGCCGAATCCACCAAGCTGAACCCCACCCTCATCACCCCCGATGCCGAGGGCGAGCCCATCCTCCTCTCCCAGGAAGGCAGCCTCTACCGCATCGAATACATCGAGGCCATCTCCGCCGAGTAGCCCGCGCCGCAGGTGAAAAACCGCCCCCCTGCCGATGATTTGTAGGTCGTGAGGGCGGACGGAGCGTGGGGGGAATGAGGCAGGCTTTTTTTTAGACAGGATTCACCGTCCCGCAGTCGCGGGAAGGATTAACAAGAAGTGTGACAAGGGGTCGGACGTGGGAATTCATTTTCAACCACGGAAGATTCGGAAGACACGGAAGGTGAGCTTGACCGGGAAGCCCCCAAGGAGCGGGACTTGCCAAGTCCCGTGGTTTGGGGGTGTTGGGGATTTGGGGCGAACGAGAATCGGGGGCGGAATGGGGGCTGTTTTTTACAGGATTGACACGATTTCAGGATTAACAGAAAGTGTGGCAAGGGGGCGAACGGGGGCGTGAGAGCTTTTCGAAAGCGCCAGAGGACTGGCGCACTCCAGGACGCTTCGCGCCATCTTGACCTTTGACCTGGATGCCTTAGTCGAAGAGTAGGTTAGGGATGCTGCGCATCCGGATGTTTTAGGATGCGGACAAAGTGTCCGCGCTCCCCTCGCGTTGAGCGGCGGACGTGGTCAAGTGAACTTATCGAAAGCGTCAGAGGACTGGCGCACTCCAAAACGCTTCGCGCCATCTCAACCTTTGACCTTTGACCTTTGACCTTTGACCTTTGACCTTTGACCTTTGACCTTTGACCTTTGACCTTTGACCTTTGACCTTTGACCTCGCACTGAGCACTTATCCCCTCTCCTCTGCTTTCCCCATTTCTCCTTTCTTCTTTCTTCCCCCGCCCCCTCCCTACCTCGTCATCACGGCAAAGCGCCACACCACCAGCATGCCCACGCCGCACCAGATCATCCACTCGCCCATTTGGCGGGTGCGGGCATCGTAGGTGGGGTATTCGCCCTCCGGGTGGCGCTCTTTTGAAAAAGCCAGCGAGGCCCCGATGAGGATGCCCACCAGACCGCCGAGCAGCACGGAGACCCAGCCCAGGATCACCTGCCAGCGCGCCGCTGGTCTGCCCAGGGACAGCACCTCCATCGCCTCGGCCGCCTTTGCCTCCGTCGCTGCCGGTTGGATGCCGCGCCCCGCTGCCAACCGCCGCGCATGCACCACCACAAAAGGGTCCCACTCCAACGGCGTGGCCAGGATTTCCAGCAGCTCCTCGTCGGTGGAACTGTGCAGAAAGTGGTCCCCCGGCAGCTCCGTCTCCGCAAAGGAAGCCTCCAGGGCCGCACGCGCCGCCTTCACCTCCGTCCAGGGCACCATCACCAGCATGTCTGCCGGGTAATCGCCGCGCCCCACCTCCGTGATGTCGAACCCCGCCCGCGTGCCCGCCACCCGGTGCGGCACCCCCGCCGCCGTCAGCGTCTCCACCACCGCCACCAGTTCGTCCCCGCTCTTCGTCCGCACCAGTTCAAAGGAATCGCTCATTCGGGCAGAGAATCATAGCGGGTGGGGGAGGGCAAGTGCTCAGTGCGAAAGTCAAAGGTCAAAGGTCAAAGGGTCAAAGGGTCAAAGGTCAAAGGTCAAGGGGTCAAGGGGTCAAGGGGTCAAGGGGTCAAGGGGTCAAGGGGTCAAGGGGTCAAAGGTCAAGAAGCCGCGGAGCGTCCTGGAGTGCGCCAGTCCTCTGGCGCTTTCGAAAGGTCTCACGCCTCCGTTCGCCCCATGGCCACACTTCTTGTTAATCCTGAAAATCGTGTCAATCCTGTCAAAAAACGCCCCGTATCTCCCCAATCCCTCGTTCGCCTCACCTTGACCCACCTTGACCCACCTTGACCCACCTTGACCCACCTTGACTGCCTTGACTGCCTTGACTGCCTTGACTGCCTTGACTGCCTTTCCCCCCCATCCCCCTCACCTCCGTTTGCGGATCGCCTCGCCCAGGGCGCGTTCGGCATCCTCGCACATCGTCTTCAGCATCTCCGGGCTGGTCCAGTCCGCCCCGCAGGCCAGGATGGTCTCGCGCACCATGCCATCGGCAGAGACCACCTGCATGGGGTGCAGCTTAGCGTAGCGGTTGGCCAGGCGCTCCAGCAGCATGTCCGCCGTCGTCGCCGCCTCCGCATAGATCACCTGCAGGCCCTCGGGTTCGCGCTCCTCGCTGCGCTGGGAGTGCGTGCCATCAAAGACCACCACCACCTGCTTGCCGCTCATGTCCTGGTAGGTGCGCAGGCGTTTCATCAGCTCCAGCCGCGCCAGGTGCCGGCGGCTGGCGTTGCGCTGCTCACGCTTCAGCTCCGGCCAGGCGTGCATCACGCTGTGACCGTCCACAAGCAGGTAAGAAATCGAAGGCATGACGTCCGCGCATCCAACAAGCAAAGGGGGGAGCGGTCAAGGGGGGCAATGGGAAGGTTGAGGGTTGAGGGTTGAGGGTTGAGGGTTGATGAGGTCAAGATGACGCGGAGCGTCCTGGAGTGCGCCAGTCCTCTGGCGCTTTCGATGAGGTCTCCTGTAGCTGCCCGCGCCAGCGGGTGGTCGGCCTCGAAAGCTCTCACTCCTTCGAACCCTCCCATACCCCACGCCCTGGCGGGCGCAGCTACGCCGCCGCGAAGCGTCCTGGACTGCGCCAGTCCTCTGGCGCTTTCGATGAGGTCTCCGGCCCTCTTTCGCCTCTTGCAGCACTTTTTGTTAATCTTGCCAATCCTGGAATCCTGTCTAAAAAAAACCTGCCCCACTCCCTCGAGCGCCGTCCGCCCTCAAGACCTCCAAACCACGGGACTTGGCAAGTCCCGCTCCTTGGGCTGACCATCGTGACCTTGTGAAATCTCGAAAGCTGGAACGCCTTCGCAGCCCCCAAAACCCACGCCCGGGCGGGCGCAGCTACGCCCTGTGGCTGCCCGCGCCAGCGGGTGGTCGGCCTCGAAAGCTCTCGCACCCTCGAACCCTCCAAACCCCACGCCCTGGCGGGCGCAGCTACGCCGCTGCGGCGCCATCTTGACCGCTTGACCGCTTGACCGCTTGACGCCTTGACGCCTTGACGCCTTGACGCCTTGACGCCTTGACGCCTTGACGCCTTGACGCCTTGACCTCTTGACTGCGTTCCGCAGCCCCCTACTTCACCCCATATCGCGGATAGCGCTCCTTCAGCAGCTTGCGGAACTCGTCCGCCTTGGCGGCCTGACCGGCTTTATCCAGGGCGCGGGCGGCCTTGTCCATGGCTTCCGGGGTCACTTCTTCATCGTCAAAAAACTGCGCGGGATACATGAACTTGCCCGCCGCCGCCTTGTACTTCTCCAGCGCGGCGTTAGCATCGCCCGCCTTCTCCAGCTTCTCGCCGGCGGCCAGGGCCACATCGCCTTCCAGGATCAGCAGCAGCGCCTGCGGTTTGCCGTCTTTGGCAAAGCCCAGCCCTTCCTGCGCCACCTTTTCCGCATCCTCGATCTTGCCCAGGCCCAGCAGCGCCCGGCCCTTCGTCATCAGGCTGCGGGCACGCACCGCGCTCTCGGGCGTCACGGCCAGGAAATGATCCGTGGCCTTGATGGCCGCCTCGTACTCCTTCGTTTCCAGGTTGGCCATGCCCAGGTAGTTCCACACGCGGGGGTCCGTATTTTCAGGCGTTTCCGGCGTGGTGGCCAGCGTCAGATACTTCGTCGAGCGCGCATACTGCTTCGCGTCATAGAGCTTCAGTCCCAGCCAGGAAACCACATTCGGCGGGATGTTCGCATTCGGGTTCGCCTTGCGATAGTCGTCGATGACGGTGCTGAGGGCGTCCATATTTTGCTGCGCGTAGGAGGCCAGCATCAGCATCTGGCTGGCGCGGTCCAGGTTCGCCGCCTTGTCCGTCTCGATGGCCTTTTGCAGCGCCGGGATGGCCTTGTCCCAGTCCTTCTGGTCGAAGTAACCGCGACCGATGCCATACCACGCCTGCCCAGCCGCCTGGCTGCGGGGATACTTCTTCACCAGCATCTCAAAGGCCGCCACCATGGCCTTCGGATCCCGCTGCTCCATGGCGATGAGTCCTAACTGCAAGTAGGCAATTTCCGCCGCATCGGAGTTGGTGAACTCCTTCACCACGCGCTGAAAGTCGCCCACGGCCTTCGGCAGATCCTTCGCCTCGCGATAGGCCAGACCGCGCCGGGCCAGGGCCTTCGGCTTGAACTCATGCGCGGGGTGCTCCGCCAGGAACTGGGTGAAAGCGCCCACGGCTTCCTGATGGCGAGCCGCCTCCGCCAGGGCCCAGCCTTTGTTGAAAAGCGTGCCCGGCTGCAGCTTCACCGGCAGCTTTTCAATCTGCACCTCCACATAGCTCTCTGCCGCCTTCGCGTACTCGCCTTTGTTAAAGTAAAAGTCCGCCCGGATCAGCCGCGCCAGATTCAGGAACTCATGCTGACTGCGCGTCTGCAGGTGGCGCTGGATAAAGGCCGTCGCAAAGTCGCCCAGGTCCTTGTCATCCAGCAGGTAAAAGCAGTACAGCTTCCAGTAGCCGGCCTCGAAGGCTTGGTCACTGCCGGGGTAGCCTTCCTCGATCATGAGGTACACCTCCACCGCACGGGCATAGGCCTTTTTCATGCGGTAGGCATTGCCCACCAGCAGCAGCATCTTCGGCCGCGTTTCGCCCTCCGGCAGCACGCCGGAGTTGCGATTGTAATTGTCGATCACGCCATCGTAGTCGCCTTTGGCAAACAGCGCCTGCACCACACCCACCAGGGAGATGCTGCGGTTCACCGGCGTGGTTTCTGGGTAGCTCAGCGCCTTTTCAAACAGGGGCACTGCCTCATCTGGCTTACCCGTCTCCGCATACAGCACGGCGGCCTTTACGCTGGCCTCGGAAAGCACGGCGTTGTCCTTGCTCAGCTTCAGCAGCTCTTGGAAAAGCGGCAGCGCCTCCGCCTTTTTGTCCTCCGCCAGATACAGCGTGCCCAGCATCAGCAGCCCTGCCTCGCGGTACGGATTTTCCGTCGTCACCGCCAGCACGGACTGCAGCGCCGCCACCTGCCGCTTGCCATCGGAAAGCATCTGGTAGGCACGCGCTCGGTTGTAGGCCGCCGCCAGCCGCACCTGTGGCAGGGGCGACTTCGACTCCGCAAAGGCAAACTGCCGCGCCGACTCCTCAAAGTCTTTCGCATTGAATCGCATGGCCCCCAGGCGATACGCCGCCGAGGGCGCACCGTCCGAGTTCGGGTAGCGGCTAACGACTTCTGTGTAATACGCCTCCGCCACCTTGAGCTGGTTCTGCTTCATGTAGCACTCGCCGATGCGGAACAGCGCCAGCGGCACCTGTGCGCCGGAGGGATAATTTTGCAGATACTGGCCAAAGGACTGCGCCGCGATGGCGAATTCCCCGCGGTCATAGATCATGTTCGCGTAGTCGATCAGGTCCTGGTCTGGCGACTTCGGCTTCGGCGGCGCGGGTGGCTGCGCAGGCTGGGCCGGGGCGGCGGGCTGGCCGGGCTGCGCAGGCATCGTGCTAGGGTCCACCGGGATCGCCCGTGGGATCGGCTTTTGCACCTCGTCCTCCTCCACCGGGATGGCGCGGGGCACCCCCTGGCCAAAGGCCGCAACGGCCCCCAGCAAAGGCAGGAAAATCATCAGTCGTGGCAGATCGTAACAGCGCATCTCAGTTCTTCAGGGGCTTCCTTTTCAGGCTCAGTTCAGGGGACAACGTCACAGGGGTGTGGGCCACTTTACTTCGGGGTTTCCGTCTCCGGCTTTTGCGTGGCAAAGGCGATGTTGTAGATGCCCGCCTTCTGGCAGGCATTCAGCACATTGATGATGTATTGGAAATCAGCCACCTGATCCCCACGCAGGATCACGGCCTGGTCTTTGTAAATGGAAGTGATGTTCTTCAGCTTCACCAGCAGCTCCTCCTCCGTCAGCGTCTGGCCATTGACGATGATCTCGCCGCCGGATTTGATGTTCACCACGATCTCGCCCACGTTGCGGATCTCCTCCTTCTTGTCCTCCTTCTCATCCGCCGCCGGCACGCTGATGTCCAGCACCTGCTCGTTCTTCGCGTAGTGCGAGGTCACGGCAAAAAAGATCACCAGCAGGAACAGCACATCCACCAGCGGCGCGAGCTGCATGGGCGTGGGTTCGATGGAATGCTGTTTGCGAAAGTTCATGGTCGTTCAGGGGGCTGCCGCATTGCTTACTCCCCAGTGCGGTTCACCACCGCGCGGGCCGCCCGCTTGTACTGCACGGCCAGCAGGGCCATCAGGTGCGTGGTTGCCGCCTCCATCTCGCAGATCAGGCGGTTCACCTTGCCACGGAAGATGGCGTAGAAAATCAGTGCCGGGATGCCGATCACCAGGCCCGAGGCCGTGCACAGCAGCGCCTCAGACACCCCCTGGGCCAGCCCTAGCTGGTTAGACCCGCCGTATTCCTTGCCCGAGATCGCGTGGAAGGTGGTGATCATCCCCAGCGTCGTGCCCAGCAGCCCCAGCATCGGTGCCACCGCACCCACATCGCCCAGGTAGGCGATGCGTGCCAGCAGCAGGCTGGACTGGCGATTGCCCTCCGCCTCCGTCACTTCCTTCACCTCTTCAAAGCTCGCCGTCGGGTTCCGCGTCGCAAAGTCCAGCGTCTTCGCCGTGATGCGGGCGATGCACTCATTGCGGCGATTGCACACCGCCAGCAGCCCCAGGTAATCTTGCTTGCGGATCAGAGCATCCGCCGAGTTCATGAAGGCATCGCTCACCACCGTGCCCTGCCGCACCGTGAAGGCGAACAGCACGATGAGAAACGCCGTGATCATGGAAAGAACAATCAGTGGGTAGGCCATCACGCCCGTGCTATCGATGAAGCCCTTCAGCGTCAGCGCATTGGCAAAAGGGTTTTCCGGATCCTCCGCCGCCGTCACCGTCGTCACCGCCGCCCCGGGGGCAGGTTCACCGGGCACGGTCACCATTGGCCGGGCCGCAGGGGCCGCTGGGGTCGCCGTTTGGGCCTGCGCCACAGGGGCCAGCCATGTCATCAGGACAGTCAAAAGGGCGAAAGCGAAAAAAGTAGGGCGATGCATGGGCGGGCGACAGTAGGCGCGAGGGTGAAGGATGCAAGAGACTAGAACCGACGGATTGAGACCTGTTTCCACGAAAATCCATCGGCTGAAAAGGCTTTTCGACCAGGAGGCGAGAAACAGGCCAGCAAGCAGCATACGGGCAAAAAAACACCGCTTTCCCACGGAAATTGGCTTTTCTTCCACGAATGTCCCCGCTTCCATAGGCTTCTCATGTTTTTCAGAATTGCTCTCACCCTCACCGCCCTGGCTCTCGCCATCAGCCCTCAGACGCAGGCCCAGGAAAAGAAATTCACCGCCAGCCCCGGCCTGCAGCTTTACAGCCTGCGCTCCAGCTTCAAGCTCAAGGGCGTGCCCCGCACCCTGGACAGCGTGAAATCCTTCGGCATCACCAATGTCGAGCTCGCCGGCACCTACGGCCTCAGCGCCGAAGCCTTCAAGCAGGAGCTCAGCAGCCGCGGGCTCAAAGCCGTCAGCGCCCACTTCCCCTACGCCCGCTGGAAAAACGAGCCCGAAGCCGTCGCCCAAGAGGCCAAGGCCCTGGGCCTGGAATACGCCGGCTGCGCCTGGGCCGATCACAAGGCCCCCATGGATGAACCCCAGGCCCGCGACATCGCCGCCACCTTCAACAAAGCCGGTGCCGCCCTGGCCAAAGAAGGCATCACTTTCTTTTACCACCTCCACGGCTTCGAATTCCGGCCCTGGAAAGACGGCGAAACCCTCGCCGACCTCATCATCAAGGAGACCGACCCCAAAAATGTGAAATTCCAGATGGACGTCCTCTGGGTCGTCTTCCCTGGCCAGGACCCCGTGAAGCTGCTGGAAAAATACGCCGGTCGCTGGGACCTCATGCATCTCAAGGACCTCAAAAAAGGCGTCGCCACCGGCGACCTCTCCGGCAAGACCGACGTGGAAAACGACGTCACCCTCGGCACCGGCCAGATGAACTGGCCCGCCATCCTCGCCGCTGCTGAAAAAGTCGGCGTGAAGTACTACTTCATCGAAGACGAAAGCTCCATCTCCGAAAAACAGATCCCCGCCAGCGTCCAGTTCCTGGGCAATGTGAAGTGGTAGGGGCTTTCGCTCGTTCGCTGCCCCGCGTAGCCCCCGTAGCCGCGCCCGCCAGGGCGTGGGGATTGGGGGGCGGAGTTGGGGGGATAGGACTTAGAGGTCGTATGGGGCCTATGTGTGGGAAGCTCGGAGTGTGTGACATCTTCGAAAGCGCCAGAGGACTGGCGCAGTCCAGGACGCTCCGCGGCAGTGTAGCTGCGCCCGCCAGGGCGTGGGGATTGGGGGGCGGAGTTGGGGGGATAGGACCTAGAGGTCGTATGGGGCCTAGGTTGGGGAAGCTCAGAGCGTAAGACCTTTCGAAAGCGCCAGAGGACTGGCGCACTCCAGGACGCTCCGCGCCATCTACACCTCATCAACCATCAACCATCAGCCCTCAACCATCAACCCTTGCCCCCATTTCTGCTTTTTCCGCCAGCCTCTCCAGCAGCCCGCGTATCATCGTGTACGCATAGGCCTGCGCCTCCGCCCGGCGGCTGGCGCGGGGACCGGCCACATTCAGGGTGCGCAGGTGCCGACGCTGCACAAAATCCAGCGCCAGCTCCGCCGCCCGGTCCGGCGTGATCTCCCAGCCATCGATCAGCCGATAGGGCCGCCGCGACTGCATGCAGTGAAACACCGTCAACTCCGTGCCGCCCTCCAGATCGCCAAAGTGGACGATCAGCGTGCCATCGGCCTCCTTCAGATTTTGCAGCGTCCGCGCCTTGTAGCCGCCCTGGGCCATCTCCCGCAGCGGGTAGCGGTCCGGGATGGTCCCCTCCTCATCCAGCCTGCCGGGCGGGCACCAGCCCCCGCAGGGAAAGCCCAGATCCAGGGCCGCATCCAGCGCGCCCCGGTCCACGCCCGTCTGGCCGCCGGAAAGGATGGTGATCGGAAAAGTAGGAGTCATCGGTTTCATCATCATCGTCAAAGCCCCCGCGCCTGGATTCCCCCATTCAGCCGACGCCTCCTTTAAAAGAGACCCACCGCAGCCCGAATGAAGCGCCCCCAGCACGCAAAAGCGCCCTCATCCTGGCTAAAAACCGCCACAAATCAACTGTTCATTAGAACATTTTAAAACGTGAAGCGGCCCAACTTCCGAAAAAATCTTTCCTCGTCCAATCGACCCCCATCTCACGCCCATCTCAAAACACCCTCAGCCAATCCTTTAGCCCACCCCGCCACTGCGAAGCGTCCTGGACTGCGCCAGTCCTCTGATGCTTTCGAAGAGGTCTCACGATCCGAGCTTCCCAGACATAGGCCCCATACGACCTCTAGGTCCTATCCCCCCAACTCCGCCTCCCCAAACCCCACGCCCTGGCGGGCGCAGCTACACTCGAAGCCTCCCCTTGTAGCTGCCCGCGCCAGCGGGTGGCCCGCCTCGAGAGGTCTCACTCACCTCGAGCTTCCCCAATCCCCACGCCCTGGCGGGCGCAGCTACACCCGAGGCCACCCCTTGTAGCTGCCCGCGCCAGCGGGTGGCCCGCCTCGAAAGCTCTCACTCCTTCGCCCCCCCAATCCCCACGCCCTGGCGGGCGCGGCTACACCCGAAGCCACACCCCGTAGCTGCCCGCGCCAGCGGGTGGCCCGCCTCGAGAGCTCTCACTCACCTCGAGCTTCCCCAATCACCACGCCCTGGCGGGCGCGGCTACACCCGAAGCCTCCCCTTGTAGCTGCCCGCGCCAGCGGGTGGCCCGCCTCGAAAGCTCTCACTCCTTCGCCCCCCCAATCCCCACGCCCTGGCGGGCACGGCTACACCCGAAGCCTCCCCTTGTAGCTGCCCGCGCCAGCGGGTGGCCTGCCTCGAAAGGTCTCGCACCCTCGAGCTTCCCCAATCACCACGCCCTGGCGGGCGCAGCTACACGGCCGCGAAGCGTCCTGGACTGCGCCAGTCCTCTGGCGCTTTCGAAAAGGTCTCACGCCCCCGTCCGCCATGGAGCGCGGGCGTCTCGCCTGCCGTTTCACGCGTCCTCGCGGGAAACCGTTCTCACACTCCGCAGCCCATGCCTGGCACCCCACAGCAGCCACCTCGGTTCACGGTCTTCGGCGGGACGCCGAACACAGCACGCGAGACGCGTGCGCTCCATCCCAAACCCCACGCCCCCCTGGCCACACATCTTGTTAATCCTGCCATCATGTTAATCCTGTAAAAAACGGCCCCCACTCCCCCCGATCCCCGTCCGCCCCAAACACCCCAAACCACGGGACTTGGCAAGTCCCGCTCCTTGGGGTCATCCCTCCATCGGAATCTCTTCCTTCCGTGTTTTCCGAATCTTCCGTGGTTGAAAATGAATTCCCACGTTCGCCCCCTTGCCACACATCTTGTTAATCCTGAAATCGTGTCAATCCTGTAAAAATAGCCCCCATTCCATCACCGATCCCCGTCCCCCCAAACACCCCAACTCCCAGAACTTGGCCAGTCCCGCCCCTTGGGCACGCCCTTGTTAACAAGAAAGGGTCCTCCCCTCCGCACCTCTGTAAACCCCGCGCCACCGCACAACTAAGCGAAATCTTTCTTCGTATGCACAGAATGTCATAAAAACACCAGAAATAATCAAATTTAGATTGAGCATTTCCGGCCATGTATTTACAAAGTAATACATGAGAGAGAAAATTCCCGCCAGCCCAAAGGCTGCCCCCCTGCCTCCTCACCGTGATTTTCTTCCGGTCACCCCCTTGCCAGAAGTCCAGACCTCGCGGCCCCCTCAGGCGTTCAGTATCAACATCGTTTCAAAGCGCCGTTCGGCCTTCACGTTGATCGAAATGCTGGTCGTGGTCTCCATTTCCACCATTCTCCTCACCCTCGCGGCCAATGTCGCCCAGGATGTCGTGGTGGCGAATCAGATCACCTCCGCCGGGGAGACCGTGATGGATGAATTCCGCCTCGCCCGCCACACCGCCATCGCCCGCGACCGCGTGGTGGAGGTACGCCTGTACCGCCCCACCGCCCTCAATACCTTTGGCGAGGCCCAGGGCATCAATTCCCTCCAGACCTTCATCTTTGATGAGGATAACAACCGCGCCACCCCCGTGCGCGAGGCCCGCCGCCTGCCGGAGGCCATCCAGATCAGCGAAAACACCACCCTCTCCTCCCTCATCACGGATGCCCGGATGAAAAACGACTGGAAGGAGGGCGATGAGCAGATCCCCCTGGCCGATGCCGGCACGGATTACACCGCCTACCGCGTGCGCTTCCTGCCCGATGGCAGCACCGACCTGGACACCCAGGAGCAGTGGTTCCTCACCCTTTATCCACGGTCCGTCCGCGAATCCCCGCCGCCGAACTACGTCACCGTCCAGATCAAGCCCGCCCGCGGCACCATCCGCCTTTACCGCCCCTGATTTCCCCCCGCCCAAAGGCCCCCTCAAGGGGTCCCCAAGGGCAGTCCACACCTGCGTTTAACCCACCAGCCCCCCCACTCCCCATGAAAACGTCCCTCCCCCCCAGGTCACGTCTCGGATTCTCCTTGGTTGAAGTTGTCGTCGCCATCGGCATCGCCGCCTCCACCATCACGCTGATGATCGGCCTCCTGCCCGCCGGGTTGTCGAACTTCCGCGATGCGCTGAATACCACCGTCACCTCGCAGATCGGCCAGCGCTTGCTGTATGAGGCCGGGCAGACGGACTACGCCGTGCTCACCGCCGCCCCCGCCACGAAGCCCACGCGCTACTTTGACGATGAAGGCACCGAGCTAGCAGATGAAACCGGGGCCATCTACCACGCCCTCACCCGCGTGCAAAATTCCACCGCCATCCCCAGCGCTGTGGGCGGTGCCGCGCAAAACAATCTGGCCACCGTCCTCGTCCAGGTCGTGCTGAATCCGGAAAACCGCCCCCTCACCCTGGCTGGTGCCCCCGTCGGCCCCACGGACCCGCCTGAAGGCACCCTGGACCCCACCCGCACCAACCAGAAATTCGCTACCTTCACCGGCCATGTCGCCAAAAGCCTATGAGCCACCCCACCTCCCATCCCCGCGCCCGGCGGCCCCTGCGGCCTGGCTTTACCCTGATCGAGCTGCTCGTCAGCATGACCGTGGTCACCATTCTCATGCTCATCTTCGCCACCCTCACGGATCGCACCGCCAATATCTGGCGCAGCACCCGGGGAAAAGTCAGCCAGTTCCAGCAGGCACGGGATGCGTTTGACACCATCACGCGCAATCTCTCCCAGGCCACGCTGAACACCTACCTGGACTATTACGACAGCACCGGCGCACGCCGCGATGCCAGCAACTCCGCCACCTTCCAGCCAGATCGCTACGGCCGCCATTCGGAGCTGCGGCTCCTCTCTGGCCCCGCCGCCCCCATGCTGGGCCAGCCCCCCGCCCAGTCCCCCGGCCACGCCCTTTTTTTTTACGCCCCCCTGGGCGAAACTGGCGCGCCCGCGAATACCGCCCTGCACCATCTGCTGAACCTCACCGGCTACTACATCACCTATGGCGAGGACACGGAGCGGCCCGACTTCCTGCCCACCGTGCCCACCTACGCCTTCCGCCTGCATGAGTTTAAACAGCGGACCGAAAACCTCACCCGCCCTGGGGGTGCCGGTGCCTGGCCACCGGATGTCACCAACCACCCCGATGCCCACGTCATCGCGCGAAACATCATCGCCATCACCTTCCTGCCCAAGCTGCCCTCCCAGGGCCCTGCCGGGGACCTTTCCATCGACAAGGATGGCAACGCCCTCGCGCCTAACTATCAGTATGACACCCTCACCGCAGGCCAGGCCGGCGTGCGCAAGGAGCTGAACAGCCTGCACCAGCTCCCCCCCATCATCGAGGTCACCATGGTCGCCATTGACGATGCCTCCGCCGAGCGCATCGGCCGGGAGGCAACCCCGCCGGATTTCGGCCTCGCCACCCTCTTTCAGAGTGCCGACCCCGCCGTGCGCAAGGCCGATCTGGAAACCCTCATCAACACCCTCCGCGCCCAGCGCCTGAATCCCCGCGTCTTCACCACCGAGGTCAGCCTGAAGTCCGCCAAATGGAGCCGCGAATAACCAACTTTGCTTCCATTTTAAACGCCTGCTTTCAACTTTCCCACTTCTCCCTTTCCCATGAAAACCCACCTCCACACACCCCGCCGCGGCGTGGCCCTGGTGCTCGTCATCGTCTTCCTGGCCTTGCTCACCGGCCTCATCGTCGCCTTCCTCTCCACCGTCAGCACGGAGTCCCAGGTGGCCACGCGGGCCGCCGCCACCAGCCGTGGGCGGGAGCTGATCGACAGCGTCAATGCCCTCGTCACCGGGCAGATCCGCGAGGCCACCTCCCAGGGGCCTGAGGTCGCCTGGGCCACCCAGCCCGGCATGATCCGCACCTACGGCACCCCAGATGCCAAAGCCTCCGCCGCGCCCCTGCGTTATTACAAACTCTACTCCGCCGAAAAACTCGTCTGGCAGCCTGCGGACGGCCCCTTCAATCCCACCGCCGAGGTGCCTGCCGGCTGGGCAGACAATCCCGCGCTGTACAATGACCTGAACCGCCCCGTCACCACCCTCACCGGTCAGGTGCGCTACCCCATCTTCCAGCCCCCTGCTACCACCCCGCCCGCAGATCCCGCCGCGCAGCCGCCCGTGGGCCTTACCCTGGGCACCCCGCCTCCGGCCAACAACGGCGCCGCCCCCGTGGCCACCATCAATCCCGCCCCCATGCCCGTGCGCTGGCTCTACGTCCTGCGGGATGGCCGCCTCACCTCCCCCACCCAGTCCAACCCCGCCGGGGCCGATGGCAGCGGGGCCACCGTGAGCTGGGAACCCGGCTCCCCAGATGCCCCCACCCCGGCCAACCCCATCGTCGGTCGCGTGGCCTTCTGGACGGATGACGAAACCAGCAAGATCAATATCAACACCGCTGCGGGAGATCACTGGACGGCCAATTCCCCCCTGGAAGCCGGTTCCTACTGGGACATGCCGCGCGTCACCTCCCAGTTCGACCGCCAGGCCCTGGCCAATTTCCAGCCCGCCCAGCGCGAATACCAGCGCTACCCCGGCCACCCCGCCACCACTTACCTCAGCGCCGCCATCCCCTCCCTCACTCGCGGCCAGATCGCCCAGATCGCCACCCGCGTCAGCTCCGGTGGCTCCCTCGGCGGCACCACCCTCGCCCCAGCCGCAGTCACGCTGGATGCGGATCGCCTCTATGCCTTTGAGGATGAGCTGATCTTTGACGACCTCCGCGCCGCCTCCCCCATCACCCCCGCCCAGCTTGAGCAGGCCCGCTTCCTCCTCACCGCCCACAGCCGCGCCCCAGAGGTGAACCTGCTGAACCAGCCCCGCATCGCCGCCTGGCCCGTCAGCGCCAATCCTGCCGATACCCACCGCAGCGCGTTCGATCGCCTCATCGCCTTCTGCTCCCGCATCGGTGGCCGCAGCTACATCTTTGACCGCCTCTATGCCGACAGCGCCACCGCCGACTACGCCGGGCGCAATGTCGAGCTCTACACCTACCTGCAGCGCCTCACCTCCGCCCCCATCCCTGGCTTTGGCGGCAGCTTTGCCAGCAAGTACGGCCAGGATCGCGACCAGATCCTGACGGAAATCTTCGACTACATCCGCAGCACCAACCTCTTTGACGATACCATCGAGCCTGAGCCCTACACCTACCCGACCCGGGGCAACCAGTTCACCGATGGCCGTGCCAACCGCACTGGGGCCCAGCCCGGCCACGGCCAGGTCACCCCCATCCGCATCGGCACCACCCAGGGTTTTGGCCGCTTCCTCACCCTTTCAGAAGTGGGCATGCACTTCATCGCCACTGCCGACTTTACCGTGCCGGACAGCAACATCGTGCCGAAAGACAACGAAGGCCAGGCCACGCCGAAACCCACCAACCGCACGCTCGGCTCCGGCGCCAGCGCCGTGAAGCTGAAGACGGGCGAACGCCGCATCGAGGCCATGCTCCTGCTGGAGGCCTTCTCCCCCAGCCAGGGCTGGGGCCCCCTGCGCCCTGACATGCAGATCCGCATCCGTGGGCTGAACACCCTCGCCGTCAATGGCACCAATCTCGGCTTCCCGGCGGAAGGCGTGCTCCGCATCGAGTCCAACGGCGGCTACCACAGCCGCATGTGGGGTGGCCACTCCGGCACCCGCTTCATGCTCAATGGCCGCCGCCTGCCCGCCCGTGGCGTCATGCCCGCTGATTCCGGCCACAACGTGAACAACTCTTACCCCTTCGTCAGCATGCCTATCACCGTCATCGTGCCGCCCACCGGCACCATGCAGTTCAGCGGCGGCGAAATCACGGTCGAGCTGTTCTCGGATTCCCTGCCCGGTGGCGGCCAGTACGATGCCCTCGCTGGCAAGACCCCCGTGCAGACCCTTTCCATCAATCTCCCCGGCGGCACCTTCCCCGTGCCCCGCCTGGCCATGGCTGGCACCGTTTACCCCCCCTCCACCACCGATACCCAGTCTGTGGAAACCCTCCGCGAATTCTGGTGGACCTTCTCCCGCGATGGCGCGCTGGCCGGGTTCCCCAGCTTCATCGGCACCGCCAATGTCCCCGCCGCCGCCGCAGGCCGCATCCACCGCACCGCCGCAGATCCCGGCTCCCGCACGGCCCCTCGTTCCGGGAACCCCATCCACTTTGTCAATGGCACCCCCAGCGATGTCGTGCGCACCGTCCAGGTCGGCCATGGCGACTACCGCCTGCTCGCCGCCCAGGCCGCCCCGCCCGCCAGCCTGTGGGAAAAACACCGCTACTACGACAACACCGCCCAGTTCAATGCCCACTCCCTGCAGGAGGCCACGGGCAGCAACTACATGGCCGGGGCCGATGACCAGGCCGGGGCCTACGTGGCCGGTGCCCCCTACAACGGCAACAAACGCCCCGACATCCCCTTTGCCTCCATCGCCCTCGCCCAGGCCGGTGGCGACTGGGACACCGGATCTGCCGCCGTGCAGGATGGCCCCTACATCAACAAACCTGACGAAGGCAACAACTACCGCGACAACAACGGCGTGCCTTACTTCGATGCCAACCAGGCCCACGAAACCACCGGCCCCACCTTCTTTTCCCCCAACCGCCAGATGCCCTCCGCTGGCATGTTCGGCTCCCTGCCTAACCAAGTGAAGGCTGGCAAACCCTGGTCCACCCTGCTCTTCCGCCCAGACCCCACCGGCCTCCACATCGGTGCCCAGAGCCCGCCCGACCACCTCCTCATGGACCTCTTCTGGATGCCCATCGTCGAGCCCTACGCCATCTCCGAGCCCCTCTCCACCGCCGGCAAGATCAACCTGAACCATCAGATCGTCCCCTTCACCTACATCGACCGCACCACCGCCCTCCGCGCCCTCCTGCGCAGCGAGCGCGTGCTCGCCGTCCCCACCACCACGGCCAATGTTTACAAGTCCTCCACCGTCGCCACCAACTACCGCCAGGAGATCAACGCCGACGAAACGCTGAAACAGTTCAAACAACGCTTCGACAGCGGCGACCTCTTCCGCAGCCCCAGCGAGATCTGCGCCATGTACCTCGTGCCGCAGAATGCTACCCTGGAAGGCATGCCCGCCTTCTGGGAAACCCACAAGCTCACCGCCGACAACAGCCGCGAGCACCCCTACGCCACCCTGTACCCACGCCTCACCACCAAGTCCAACACCTACCGCGTGCACTACCGCGTGCAGTCCCTGCAACAGCGCAGCCGCAGCCGTGGGGACGATGCCGATGCCTGGGCCACCTGGGAAGAAGGCAAGGACCGCATCGTCGCCGAAAACCGCGGCTCCTCCATCATCGAACGCTACATCGATCCCGGCGACCCCACCCTCCCCGACTTCGCCACCACCCCCAACACCCCCCTCGACCCCTTCTACCGCTTCCGCATCATCGGCAGCACCAAGTTCGGGCCGAAGTGAGGGCGGAGGCAAGGCGTCAAAGGTCAAAGGTCAAAGGTCAAGGCGTCAAAGGTCAAAGGTCAAGATCGCGCGAAGCGTCCTGGACTGCGCCAGTCCCCTGGCGCTTTCGAAAAGCTCACTCGGCTTCGTCCGCTGCGGGGCCCGAGAGGAGCGTGGGCATTCGCTTCGCGGCTTCGCACCTGCCCGCATCCTAAAACATCCGGACGCGCAGCGTCCCACTCCCTCCGTCCACCCATCCATTTCCGACCTCCCCACGCACTCCCTTGCCACACTTCCTGTTAATCCTGAAATCGTGTTAATCCTGTAAAAATAGCCCCCATTTCATCACCAACCCCCATCCGCCCCAGCCCCCCAAACCACCGGACTTGGCAAGTCCCGCTCCTTGCGCTCAAACTTTGGGTCCGCCTACCCCCCGTTCCCGCCAGCTCTGCTGGTGTGTAGCCTTTAGGCGATCTGGAGAAGGTCCGGCAGGTCATTGCGTCGCCTAAAGGCTACACACCAACAGACCCAACAAACCGTCCCACGCCCACCCCCTTGCCACACTTCCTGTTAATCCTGCGATCTTGTTAATCCTGTAAAAAAGCCCCCATTCCATCACCAACCCCCATCCGCCCCAAACACCCCCAAACCACGGGACTTGGCAAGTCCCGCTCCTTGGGGTCTTCCCCGTCATCGGAACCTCCCCCTTCCGTGTCTTCCGAATCTTCCGTGGTTGAAGATCCATCCCGCTCAGAGTAGCCCGCTCATAAGGTAGCCCGCTCAGTCCCTGAGCGGTAAGCAACCTCGAAGCCCCCAAGCCCCCACTTTCCAGCCTCACCGCGCCGATGGAACCCTGTGCATCCATCTTCATTCCCGCGGCAGTCCATCGCCCTTCGCAACGGCTGTCCGCACAGCGACTGTCCGGGCTACTTTTCACCCCGCTCATAGTAGCCCGCTCAGTCCCTGAGCGGTAAGCAGCCTCGAAGCCCCCAAGCCCCCACTTTCCAGCCTCACCGCGCCGATGGAACCCTGTGCATCCATCTTCGCTCACGCGGCAGTCCATCACCCTTCGCAACGGCTGTCCGCACAGGGACTGTGCGGGCTACTTGTCACCCCGCTCATTGTAGCCCGCTCAGTCCCTGAGCGGTAAGCAGCCTCGAAGCCCCCAAGCCATCCTTTCCAGCCTCACCGCGCCGATGGAACCCTGTGCATCCATCTTCGCTCACGCGGCAGTCCATCACCCTTCGCAACGGCTGTCCGCACAGGGACTGTGCGGGCTACATTTTCACCCCGCTCATTGTAGCCCGCTCAGTCCCTGAGCGGTAAGCAACCCCGAAGCCCCCAAGCCCCCACTTTCCAGCCTCACCGCACCGACGGAATCCCTGTGCATCCATCTTCGCTCACGCGGCAGTCTATCACCCTTCGCAACGGCTGTCCGCACAGGGACTGTGCGGGCTACTTTTTCACCCCCGCTCATGGGCAGAATTCAAAAAACGCAGCTCACAGCGGCACCCGATGGCAGACCTCAAAGCGGTTCCCACACGGGTCCTCAAAAAACACCGCGTAATAACCCGGCTCATAGGCCAGCGGCCCCTCCACGCGACGCGCCCCAGCCTGGATGGCCACCAGCGCCAGTTCATCCACGGCCTCCACCGATTCTGCCCGGAAGGCCACCCGGTTCTCATTCGCCACATGCGTGGCAGATTCCGTCACGCCCAGAAACTCCGTCACGCCATGTCCTGCGGCCTCAAACTGCAGCCAGCCCTCAATGGCCTGCCGCCGCGTAAAGCCCAGCGCAGGCAGCAGCGTTTCATAAAAAGGCGTCGCATCAGCCAAGTTAGGGACACGGAGGTCCAGGTGATCATAGATTCGTCGCATCGTATCAAAGGGGGGTGGGGGGATGAGGCGGGCGCGCCACCTCATTCATCCATCGTTCCAAACCGGCTGCCTGGTCGTGCGAAAAAACCATGACCAGCGGCCTTTCGATGCCTCCTCAACACGTGATAAAACAGAGCACGGAAAAACCGAAGCGTGTTGCCTAGAAAAGGATTGCAGCACCCTGAATCAGCTTATTCTTGGATTGCCTAAAGCTCGGCAAAAAAATTCGAAAGGTTTATGAAACACGCGATTCACCACCTGACTATTTTATGCTTTTTGTTAGGCCTCTCAACCGCCCATGGCTTTGATCCCGTCACCTTCATTGCCTCAGACAACCGATCCAGATTCACGCTGATCTCAGAAAAGGAAATCGAGTTCACGGAAGGCCAATCCACACTTTTGGGACAGTACAGCCTCCAACCGAACAAGACCATCCGCGTCACCATCCCGATTTTGGGCAGCGTCCAGGTGCGCTATTTGCAACCCGAAGGCCCCAACTTCCGTGAAAACAAAAAGCTGTTTATTCCAGAGAGCGCCTACGCCGAATTCCTCCGCCAACGCGAGCAAGCCAAGCAGCAGGAAGCTGCCATGAAGGAAAAAATCAAGGCCGACAATGCCGCCTTGCTGAAGGAATCCATGAAGAACCACCAGCAACTGGAGACCTTTGTGGACGTGAACGGAGAAACCCGATGGGTGCTTTACGACAGCATGCTTGCCATTCGGGAACCAGGCATTGAGGAAAAGCAAATTTGGTTCGGCCTCATGGGCACCATCGGCCCATCATTGACCCCCAATGTATTGAGCATTCACGATCGAAAACTTGAGTTCCCCACGGCGAAGGAGAAAGACGCAGCCGCCCTCAGAATAGACTCCGCCGTTCTGAAATGGCACTCCAAATATGCAGGGCTGAGATATCAAAGATCAACGAATGTGAATGTGCGCATTCCAAAATATCGCGACCTGCCTAAAAACCCCAACATCGAAGGTTTATGGGTCCAAAAGATTCAGACGCCTGAGGGCCTGAGAGAGATGGCCAAATTTCGAGTCGTTAGCACCCCCCAAGGGTTCACCATGACCTCCGAATCCCCAGGCGTAGAGGTGAAAATTTTTGACATCGCTCACACGGTAAACCCCGCTGGTGATCAATGGACCTTTAAATCAGATTGGGGCCAATTGGGAGTCGCTGAATTTAAACTCGAAAAGTTCAATCAAGTTCAGTTTGAAGGCTACTCTTACTTGAATGGATCGTTTGCGGATTACAACCTATTCCTCCGCGTAGAACCCTGATTGAGCAGGCATCCTCCTATCATCGGCCTACCTCGGGCTCTCGTAAAAGATGTAGTTCGTCGAGTGGTCGCTGAACTCAAAGTACACCCGCTTCTCGCCATTGTTCTTCACGCCGTCCAGGTTCTCATCCAGCACGCCGTAGCCAAAGCGGTAGGGGCGGGCCACGACATCCGTCGTCGCCGTGGCCGTGGTCAGCTTGTCCACCTGGATGAACTTCCGCACCAGCTTTTCCCCCGCATAGACCTCGAGGATACCATTCACCCCCGTCCAGTTTTGGATCGAGCGGCTCATCTGGTTTTGCGATTCCTGAGTGCAGGCCGGGATCAGAGCAAGGAGGCACAGGGCCAGAAAAGGTTTCATCATGCCCATTCATTCGTTTCCCAGCCCCAAGCTGCGAGTAGAAAACACCGCTTTTTTTCCAATAACAAAAAGTAGGCCCAGGATCTCAAGCTTCCCCCACGCCCCCAAGGAGCGGGACTTGCCAAGTCCCGCCTCTTTGAACCTGCCCCGTACCCTCCCCCACCGTCCGCCCCAACCCCCCCGAGAGGAGCGCGGAGATTCGCTTCGCGGCTTCGCACCTGTCCGCATCCTAAAACACCGGACGCGAAGCGTCCCACTGCCCCCCGTAGCTGCCCGCGCCAGCGGGTGGCCGACCCCGAAAGGTCTCAACCCTCCCCCCCAATCCCCACGCCCTGGCGGGCGCAGCTACACCCCGTAGCTGCCCGCGCCAGCGGGTGGGCCTCGCCGCAGCCGCAAAGCGTCTTGCCACCCCCGTAGCTGCCCGCGCCAGCGGGTGGCCCTCGCCGCAGCC
>NZ_BAABIA010000018.1 GCF_039542385.1 Prosthecobacter algae
GGGGTGTAGCTGCGCCCGCCAGGGCGTGGGGTTTGGGGGATCGAAGGGCGATGCCTTTCGGGGGGGCAGCCACCTGCTGGCGCAGGCAGCTACGGGGTGTAGCTGCGCCCGCCAGGGCGTGGGGTTTTGGGGATCGAAGGGCTTTGAAAAGCTCTGCGGCCTACGCTGGCCAACCCAAGGAGCGGGACTTGCCAAGTCCCGTGGTTTGGGAAGTGCCGATCGCGAGAGGAGGTGGCCTGCATGTATGGCACGCAAAGACTCAAAGACCAAAAGGCGCAAAATTCAGTTCCTTGGTGCCTTTGCGTGAGACCTGTTGCTGAGTGCCCTGGAGGAAGGCCTTCATCTTTGACCAAACATCTTTTTGCCATCCTCCGGAAGGAGACGGATTGGGGGCAGGCGGTGGGTCAGGGGCCGGGACTTGGCAAGTCCCGCTCCTTGGGGGGAACTGAGGCGTTGCACGGGAGCTGTTTTTGTGGAATGATGGCAAATGATGTTTACGGATGCGATGTCTCAGGGGGCAGTCGGAGATGCGGCGGGTGGGGGGAAGCTGGGCGTGGACTGTCCGGGCGTGCCGTCAGGAGATGGGGCAGGGGAGGTGGCTGCTGCGATGGCGGCAGGGGTGCCGGTGCCGGGGCATCTGCCGGGGGCCTCGGCCCTGGTGCACTTCGAAACGTGCGCGAAGATCGAGGTGGAGTCGCCGAAGGGGCGGCGGCTGGTGGTGCCGAGGGCGAATGTTTTCCAGCGGCGGCTGTTCGAGGCGTATGAGACGCTGCTGGCCGTGGGTGTGCCGGAGATCCGCCTGCTGGGGCTGAAGATCCGTCAGTGCGGCGGCACCACGGCGGCGTGCCATGTTTTATATCATCATGCGATGCGCTTTGAGAGCGACATGCTGGTGCTGGCGGATGTGCGGGCCAATGCGGCGGCCATGCTGCGGAAGATGCGCACCTTTTCCGCCCACGACGGGTTCCCCTGGGGCAATGGGCTGCGGCCCACGAAGGAGCGCATGGAGTGGGCCAATGGATCGGCGGTGGAGATCGCCTCGGCGGAGGCCAGCCACCCGGGCATCAGCCGCACGCGCTCGGCAGTGCTGTTTTCAGAGGCCTGCAAGTACCCGCGCGGCGGGGAGAAGGATGACAAGGGCATCATGGCCAGCGTGCTGCCCTCGGTGAACCGCCTGGGCATCGCCGAATCCACGCCGGAGGGGGCTTCGGGCTGGTTTTATGAGCAGTGGCACGGCACGCGGGAGATGCCGGGCGCGCTGTCGCTGGACGATTTTTTGGCAGCCCTGCGGCGGGGGGAGAGATCGCCCGGAAACGGCTGGGTGAAGGTGTTTGCCGGGTGGTGGGAGTTCGAGGAAAACGCGCGGCCCGTGGTCCCGGCGGAGCGGGAGCGGCTGCTGCGCACGCTGACGCTGCGGGAGCGTCGGGGCATGGGCACCTATGGCTGGACGCCGGAGCAGGTGGCCTGGCGGCGGGAGACACTGGCGCGGGAGTGCGGCGGCAGCGAGGACCTCTTCGACGAGTATTACCCGGAGGATGAGGCGGGCTGCTTTCTGGCCAGCGGGCGGCCCCGGTTTGACATGGGTGCGGTGCTGGCCATGGAGCGCCTAACGTACAGTGTGACAGCGGAGGAGGGCCACGTGGACGTGCAGGAGACGGGCGCCGTCTTCACCCCCGATGGCGGCGGCCATGCGCCCATCCAGATGTGGGAACGGCCCCTGGCGGGCTGCCGCTACCTGGTGTGGTGCGACCCGGCCACCGGCGCAGAGCAGGCGGAGGGGCGAGATCCCGATGCCTACTCCATCGGCGTGCTGCGGGATGGCTACACCACGCCGGAGGGCATCGTGCGGCGGCCGAAGGTGGTGGCCCGCGTGCGCCCGCCCTGCCTGGAGGAGAGCGACCACATCGCCGCCTACCTGGTGGGCCTGTCCCGCCTGTATGGGGACTGCATGATCGTGCTGGAGGTGAACATGGGCCTGCACATTCTGGAAAAGATCCGCCATGCCGGCCTGCCCATCTACCGCCGTGAAGTGGTGGACCCCTACGACCGCAAAACCCGCCGCTACATGCACGGGTGGAAGCTGAAGGACCGCGAGCAGCGCCGCACGCTGATCGACGGCCTGGCCCTGGCCATCCGGGACGAGGCCGTGGAGATACCCTGCCCGCACATCTTAAAGGAAGCGCGCAACTTCATCGTCAACCGCAACGGCCGCGAAGAAGCCCGCAGCGGCTGCCATGACGACGACATCACCGGCCTAGCCATGGGCCTCTACTGCCTCGGCTCCGCCACCCTCTACCGCGGCCCCACCCGCCGCCGCCGCAAACCTGCGGATTGGGGGGAGTGGAAGCGGTGGTGAGGGGGGGGCAATGTCTTCTTTTTTACTTCAGTATGAAACAGGGGCCATAAATGGAAAAGCCGCCTCAAATTCCACGAGAGTCAGCGCAGGTGATGGTGTGTCATCAATGAGTTTTTTTACAGCGCCAGTCCATGGTTTAATCTTATCAATTCCATACTGCGAAGCATGTGCGGCCTTCCAAAAAGCCAAATAGTAGGCGGGTCGAGATTTGACTGTAGAGATCAATTTAATGTGAACCGTCTCCGTTCTTAATTCTTTCATGAGCCAATAGAGAAAACTATTTACAATCTCAGCCATGGACTCAGCGAAGTTACATGATTTAATCGCTCTGCTTGAAAAAGAGGCGAGAATGTCCGAGCTATCATCTGGGAGCCAGTGGGTTGGATCGCCAAAGATTACCGCCAAATCAAAAACAGAAAGCTGTAGGCATAACTCCTCTTTCCAGTTTCCTCCTTTTTGGAGATGGTCCAAAAGCTCATCTCGGACCTTGGACTGCATAAAAAACTTGAGCGACTTCAGATGCCTTAAGTGCAGGTTTGAGCTTCGATGAAAGCTTATGTCATTGTTGATTTCTTCGGCTGATCGCCTCGAAAACTCAAACCGCGTTTTAAGCGATAGACGATCTGACAATAATGTAAGGAAACTGTACTCTAAGCTTAGCCATTTGTTTTTTGCTTCGACAAAGGAAGAGTCCTGCCAATCGTGAAAGCCATCTATGTCATTGTTATTTAATACTTCAAGCCAGCGATGAAATAAGTCTGGAGAAAAGCATTCTACGTCAAACGGGCTGGGTCTCTCATATCCATATATTAACTGATTATATAGACATCGCAATGAGGCTGTTAGATTATTGATTTTTTCCAGTTCCTGTGGCGAACTTTTAAAGTGGATACCCCTTCTGGACCTTTCATACTTTGCAACAGTGTCTTGAATTAATTCTATGCATGTCACGTCCCGATCTAAAGAAGAGATTTTTGGCATGACTATTTGAATCGAAGTTTCTAGAGATTCCTGTCCACAATTTTGCTTCCAACGTTCCAGCAATGCCTCTTTCTGAGAATCTGTTAGTGCAATCAAACGCATGTAGTGGTGCGTTGCCCATTTGAAATCAACTGAGCTATTGAATATTTTTTCAAATATCTTCTTTAGGCGGAAATATTTAGGATTGCTAACATCGCCGACTTTTTGTATATCGTTCCAGAGTCTATCAAGAATTTGTTTTGGATCTTCAAAACCTCTGCTATCTAGGTTCATGTCTGAAGCGGTTTTAGATATTCTGTATTCATCAACTATATCTGAACCAATGGAATAAAGAAATTCAGGCAACTCCAGTTTCAACATTTGAAATAAGAAGAATCCAGCAAAGTCATGTTTGGGCTCATCGTTGGCAAGACGGCTCAGAAACAGCACCTCCTTCATTACAGCATCATTGATGAAATGCAGCGCTTCACGTGGATTGGTGGGAAGAACGTCTTTTAACTCATCCCATGCCGCATACAATTTTGGCGTTTCTTGAGGACTGATGCGCTCCTTTCCCCAGGCTTCGATGTCTTTAGGGCGTAGATCTGGAAGGGTGATTTGGAGATCAAACACCTTATCTAGGTACCCTTTGGTTTCCTCCTCGCCGGAAGAGTTTTCTTTGAAGGCTTTGGCGACCCGATCGGGATCCACGGCAAAGACAAAGAAGCCCTGTTTAATGGCGCCCAACCGATCAATGAGGGGAAAGATGCGGCGGATCACTTCGCATTCAGCGCGCTCCATGTCATCCACCAGCAGCACCACGTTGATTTTCATGGCCTTCATCCTTCCATTGATACGATCAATCAATTTAGCCTCGGTATCGGTGGCCCCGCCGTTGATCAGACGATGGAGATCTAGGCTGAGCCCACCGTCAAAACTGGCTTTGATGGCACCCAGCCAGGACCAAGAAAGGAAACTCAACGGTGAACTCCCCAGGGCTTCATCGAAACCTTGAGCAATCAGGGCCAGGGCCTCCTCAGGAGTTTTGGCTGTCCATGGGTTTACCCAGGCGACTCGAAACTTTTTGGAAGGCGAGGCCGCCAAAGCTTCCCGCAGCAGTTTCAGTACGGTAGTCTTGCCAGATCCCCATGTGCCAAACACGCCGATGCGCCGCAGCCGAGTTTCAGGCCTTAAAAAATGCTCCATCAGCCGCTCCACAAAGTAGGAGCGCTGAAAACTATCTTTCGGGTCATGGCGAGAGACGATGGGCGCTTTGAGCTGAACAAACAGCAGGCTAAGGAGAGCCAGCCCGTAGACCGTGCCCCAGAATGGGGATTGATAGAAGCCTGAAACCAAAAGACCTACGACGGGTATCAGGGTCCAAAATGGCAGGTAGCGTCTATTTTCCGCCCATCGCCGCAGCCGCTGACAAGCGGCGGCAATACGAGGCAGGAGCATGCTGGCCACCAACAGTCCTACACAGGTCGCCAGAGCCCAATAACTTTTTCCAACAGCCCATTTATCGCCTAACCAATGATAGAACGGTTTCAGTTGCTCCTGACCTGCGAAAGCCAGCAGGGCCAAGGCCCCTGTGATAAATGCAGCACGGAAAAGGCCCATAAGCTGGTGTTTTAGAATTTGTCCGATGATCTTTTCCGCCTCCCACGACGGTGGCTTTCCCATCCACTTTCGAAGGTAGGCTCCTAGGTATACATTCAGCGGTTCCACGTCTCTGGGCGTATCCTGGTGCTCATTGCTCATAGGCAGGCTGTCAGTAGCTGTGGGCGCTGGGGTGGATCCTTGAGACATAGGGAATTGGCAAGGTAAGCTCAGCGTAACGATCCATCACTCACGTGCAAAATGCATGTGGATGAAGTCTGTTAGTCGAGTCCAAGCTGGGTGCAACAGAAGGCGTAGGAAATTACGCAGTCCCACAGAGTGATTTTGTTCGCAACCTGCCGGAGTTCCGTCTGTGAATGTGGAAGGACACTGCGATACACCCGCAAGTTAGCCAAGCCTGACGTCCCTTCTTCTGCATGACCCACCTAGGCGGTCATTGTGAGTGAACATGAATCGGCCCAGGCGCATGCGAACGGCACGGGGTGTGGCAGATTGCCATGGATCTGCAGCGACTTTCAATGAGCGTAGGCTGCAGCCCGCATCACTTGAGGCGGAGAGTGAGCCGTGTGGCACGGTGGCCTAACCAAAGGGGAGGGTGGATGAGGGCCTCGGTTTGCTCCGGCGAAAGTGGTGTCGCCGAGGTCCAGGGCTGGGCCCTGGCCTCTCTGCCACCGCACTCCGGGACGCTCTGCGATTGCTAGGCGCGCACTGGTTTTTGCGCCACGGCGCGTTCATTCATTCAGGCCATCGAAAGATCATCTGGCCTAACCATGTGTGTGTCTTGAGGCGCGGGGTCTATCCTCACTGGGTGAGCTGGATGAGGCCGGAGAGGATGGGGGAGGTGGTGGGGGTCTGGCCGGTCTCGGGGAGTTGCGGGAGGTGGAAGTAGCCGCTGCCGAGGATCTGGGGCTGGCCTGCGCGGCGGATGATGAGGCCCTGGTATTTGACGGTGCGTTTCACCTGGCCGTCCTGGAGGGTGAAGGTGCCGGTGATCTGGCCATTGCCGGGGTGGATGCGCAGGGTCACGCGGCCGGGATTGTCCAGGCTGCCGGGGAGGGGCAGGGTGGCCTTGGGCGCGGTGTAGGTGATGCTGGAAAGGAGGTCCGGCACGGTGGCGGAGTCCTCGATACCGGCACGGGTGAAGAGCAGGCTGGCGGGGGTGCTGGCCTGGGGCAGGCCCAGGACCTGGCTGCTGCTGGCGGTGGGGGCGAGGTAGCCACCGGTGACGGTGAAGGGCTCGTAGGAGATGAATTCCGGATACAGCCGGCCCCGGGTCACGGGCTTGCTGTAGGTGAGGCTGCCGGAGAGGGACGGGGTGCCACTGGGCAGGGAGAGGGGGAGGCTGCCAAAGAGGCTGCCGCGCTTTTGAAACAGGGGCGCATACACGAACACCTCGGCTGGACCACCGATAAAGGCAGCGCAGGTGATGGCGGTGCCATCCGGCATTTTGCCGATGACGCGGCTGCTGCCGTCCTGCCCGATGGTGAGGGTGGCAAAGCCGTCTCCCTGGGGGACGTAGCGGCTGTCTGTCTGGGGGGTGAAGGCGGCGGTGTAGTAGCCAGCGAGCTGGGTGGCCGGGGCGTTGATTTTGTCGTAAATTTTGCGCCAGCCACGGATGGGGGCGGTGGGGTTGGGCACGCTGCTGGGGTCAGTGGCGAGGCCGGTGATGGGGCTGTTGGGGGTGCCGGTATCGGCGAAGTCCAGGCGAAGGATGCGGCCCGTTTTCAGCGTGACGTTCAGGGTGGCGGTGAGGCCGTCGCTGCTGACTTCCAGGCTGCCTTTGTGGAGGTGGGTGCGGTTGCTTTCGGCGACCTTCAGGGTGTAGGTGCCCTGGGTGGTGGTGGTGAGGTCCAGGCGGCTGCCGATGCCGTCGTTGAAGCTGGCGTTGGGCGGGATGTAGGCGATGAAGCTGCCGACATGCTCCGCTGAAAGGGGCCGGACGACGAGGGTGGTCTGGTACGTCTGTACCTGGCCGCTGAGCGTGCGTGCGGTGAAGGTGATGACGTAGGTGCCTGCGGCGGTGGCGCGACCACTGAGGGCGTAGTAAACCTGTGGGTTAGAACCATGGCCTAGCACACGCACCCGGCTGATCTTCAGGCCGGGGGGCAGCCCCGTGGCGGTAAGCTGGGTGCCGGGCAAGTCTCCCTCCCTATAACTGTATTGGCCGACGGACTCGAGGTCAAAGTAGTACCGGTAATTTTGCCCTGCCGCTGCGGCAGGCAGCAGGGTGGGGATGAGGAGCCCACGGGGTGGCATGGCAAAGACGGTGACGTCCTGCAGGGTGGCAGGCAGGGGCATGAGGAAGGTGGTCCTGAGGGTTTCAGGGTCCAGCCGATAGAGGTTGTTGCCTTGAGCATTGCTCATGTGCAAAAGGCCGACGGGGGTGCCGGTGGCATCGGGAGCCTCCAGACGAGTTTCACTGTAAAAGTCCAGGGAACTCTGGCTCTGCAGGCCATACAGATGGTAGAACGGTGAACCTGGGCCATCGAGCAGGTGGCTTGGCCATACGTTGGTGCTGCCTCGGGTAGGATGAAGGGTGTGAAATTCCAGTCGGCTTCCCACTCCGTATTTCTTGGTGTTTGTGTGGCCCGCGGGGATGAAGCCGATGCTTTGAAGGTCCCCACTGATTTGCGCATCTAGATTGATCCCGGGCACGGGGGTGGGGGTGCTATTGTCGCCATCCACGGGAGCACCGGTATCGGCATCCACGCGGAAGCCCAACGCACTCCCCACTTCAAAAGACACGACGACGTGGAGGTGGGAGGTGCCGGGCTGGAAGTCCATGTCATAGCCGATGAGGTTGCCGGGTGGGGGCAGGTTGATCGGCAGCATCTCCCAGGGCGATTCGTCCCAAGGCTGCCCGTTCATGATGATGCCTACAAACCGCACAAAGCGGATGCTGCTGCGCGTGCCCACGGGGGTCAGGGTGCCCAGCCGTGGCTGGATGAGGTAGAGGGTGGCCGAGTCCGTGGCGGCATTCACGCCCAGGCCGTAGAGTTGACCCGTGCTGGCGCGCACATCCAGGGCCGCGAGGGTTTCACCCGCCGTGAGGCCGCTGACCGGGCGTGGGGTGAAGGTGGGCACGGCTGCGGTGGGGGAGAAGGTGACGAGGGTATTGGTATCGTTGCCTTCCAGGGCCACGGCCACGCTGAGGCGCGGGCGGAAGGTGAAGCTGATGGGCCGGGAGGCCACGGGAGTGACTGCGGTGGCCTCGCCCGTGGCCAGATGGATGCGGTAGAGAGTGAACTTGTCGTCTGCGTGGAGGATGGCATAACCGAAGCCATAGGGGGCGGCACCGTCCTGCGTGACATTGACTCCGGGGGCGATGTCAAAGCCGCTGACGCCGTCAAACTGCAGCGGTACGCCGGCCACGGTGAGGGGCTTGGTCACCGTCAGCACGGTGGCATTCTCTGGCGAGCGGATTTGCAACTGGCCGGTGGTGGGATTGAGGGTGCAGAGGGTGGTGTGTGTGGCATCGGGCTGGCTGTTGGCATAGGCGCAGCCCTCGATGTTGCCTGTCAGATCGGGATCGGGCTGGTTGCCTGCATTGACGGCATGGGTATCCACCGGCAGGCCGGTGGTGGCGTGGATGCGAAAATTCAACGTGCCCTGGATGACGCGCAGGGTGTCGGTCTTCGGGTCATAGTCCATGTCCCAGGGATGGAGATGAAAGAAGAAGGGCTGGCCCGAGGAGCCATGAATCTGGAAGGCCGGAGCCACTGCGGTGGCTGCACCGGTGCCCGGGTGGAGGTGGTAAAGCTGGAGGCTGTTCGCCACCACATCCACGGCCAGACCAAACAGCCCCTGCGTCTGTGGGCGGGTATCCAGCGCCACCATCATTTGACCCGTCGCTAGACCGGTGATGAAGGTGCGGGTTTCCGGTTCGGTGCCGAGCTGGCCCACGGTGGTGGTGACCAGGGCATTGGTGTGCCGGAGGAAAACGACCTCCGTGCTGGCCACCTGCGCGGCGGCGGGTGCCAGGGTGCAGGCCAGGAGGCTGGCCGCGAGAAGGGGCCGCAGCCCCCTCTGGAATAAACGGGAAACGGCCACGAAGGTGCAGGGGGAAAGCGGCATAAAAAGGGTTGCGGGGGCAGCCCTATGCATCGCCCCAGAGGGGTATGAAGTCAATGGATTAAGGATTTACGATAGGGTAGGGGGTGGGCACAGGGGGTGAGTTGCGACTAAGCAGCGGTCTTGCCCATGGCCGTGGTTTTGGGGTGTTTGGGGCGGACGGGGATCGGGGGGGGGCGTTTTTGACAGGATTAACGGGAAGTGTGGTAAGGGGGCGAATGGGTTTCGAACCACGGAAGATTCGGAAGACACGGAAGGTGAGGTTGATGGGGAAGACCCCAAGGAGCGGGACTTGCCAAGTCCCGTGGTTTGGGGTGTTTGGGGCGGACGGGGATCGGGGGGAGTGGGGGCCGTTTTTACAGGATTGACAAGATGGTAGGATTAACAGGAAGTGTGGCAAAGGTGGGCGTGGGGTTTGGGATGGAGCGCACGCGTCTCGCGTGCTGTGTTCGGCGTCCCGCCGAAGACCGTGAACCGAGGTGGCTGCTGTGGGGTGCCAGGCATGGGCTGCGGGGTGGGAGAACGGTTTCCCGCGAGACGCGTGAAACGGCAGGCGAGACGCCCGCGCTCCATGGCGGACGGGGGCGTGAGACCTTTTCGAAAGCGCCAGAGGACTGGCGCAGTCCAGGACGCTTCGCGGGCGTGTAGCCGTGCCCGCCAGGGCGTGGGGATTGGGGAAGCTCGAGGTGAGAGAGAGCTTTCGAGGCGGGCCACCCGCTGGCGCGGGCAGCTACAAGGGGTGGCTTCGGGTGTAGCTGCGCCTGCTGGGGCGTGGGGATGGGAAAGCTCGAGGGGAGTGGAGAGCTTTCGAGGCGGGCCACCCGCTGGCGCGGGCAGCTACAAGGTGAGGCTACGGGTGTAGCGTGGGGCTAGCGCGTGCGGCGGGGGGTGAAGAGGGCGAGGCGTTTTTCGTCGATGCGGACGAGGGTGGGGCTGGCCTGGGCGGACTGCTGGGCGAAGTCGTAGAGGGCTTCGCGGCAGGTCCAGTTGCGCCAGTGGGTGATGCTGCTGTAGCGGACGAGATGGCGGGCTTCGGCCTCCTGGAGGCCGATGGCGGTGGTTTCCCACTGGCGGATTTTGTTGCGTTTTTCGGTCTGGGGGTCAAGGATTACTGGCATGGTGGTGAATGATGTTTTATCATAGACCATGATGGAAAAAAAGTCAACGGGTACGGCGGGCGCAAAGGTGGCGGTGAAGCGGGCACGACGGGTGGTAAAAAGGCTGCCGGAGGACGAACCTGGGGCAGTGGCGGGGGGGGATGATGAGGCGCGGGGGGCGGCTGCCCCGGGGCGGGGGCGCAAGGGGGCGGTGGTGCCTGCGGGGGCGGGGCGGCCCTTTGAGGCGGCGGCGCTGCCAGCGGGCTTTGAGGGCTGGCTGGCGGGGGCGCAGGCGCTGGGCCTGGGGCCGGGGGAGATGGTGTGGGAGCTGCACGTGGTGCAGGGCCGCAGTGTGCGGGAGACGGCGCGGCTGCTGGGCCTGGCGGCGGGGGAGGTGGCGGCGCTGCGCGGGGAGATGCGGGCGCGGGCGGCGGAGCGGGCGCCGAGATCGGAAGGGGACTTTCAGGCGGTGCGGGAGGAGCTGCGGGAGCGCCTGGTGGCCATCCTGGAGGATGCCTGCCGTGCGCCGGAGGATCCGCGCCTGCTGGCGGTGCGGCAGCGGGTGTGCGATCAGTTGGCGGAGCTGTACGGGCTGAAGATGCAGCGCCGCAGCGGCGGGGAGGAGCCGGTGCAGCGGTATGCGCTGCCGGAGGAGATGAGCGCGGCGGTGGAGGCGCGGGTGAATGACCTTTTTGGCCGTGCGGCGGAGATTGAGGCGGCGCGAAAGGCGGTGGTTTTTTGACGGGGGCGGTGTGGGCTGGGCGGACGAGGGCGGGGGGGGGAGCGGGGATTCCTGAGATTTTTTTAGACAGGATTACAGAATGGGCAGGATTAACAGGAAGTGTCGAAAACGGGGTGGGATTTTCAACCACGGAAGATTCGGAAGACACGGAAGGGAGGATGCCGGGGAGAAGCCCAAGGAGCGGGACTTGCCAAGTCCCGCGGTTGGGGGGAGGCGATGGCTGAGCAGTGCGGCAGGATTGAGAAAGCTGCCTTATGATGCTGCATTTGTTGTTAGGTGCGGGTGGCGGAAATTTCACGATTAGAAATTGGTCAGGCGGAGGCGGGGTGACTAGATGAGGTGGGCCTGCGGAAAATCTTTCTTTTCTCCCAAGGGCTACGGGAGGTCACTCCCCTCTAAAATGAAAGCACTGCACCTTTTAAAATTTGTCATGGTGAAGACTCGGATTCTGATTGTTTGCGGCCTGTTGATCCCATGCGGCGTCATTCATGCCATGACCATGGCTCCAGAAATTACGGCTTACTTGAGCAGTGGTTCTGTTACAGAATTCGGGACACTCACTGGAACTTCGGCTCAGGTGACTGGATTTACCGATTTCGTTAAAGGTAACTGGAATGCGATCCTCAATGACCTCGACACTGTGGCACCTGATGAGAGGAGGCAACGACTCCTCATCTGTGCAGCAGAGTCGTTGTCGCCAAGCGACTACATGGATTTCTTGGCATTGCTGCTGGATAAGCATCAGGAAAACAAGGTGAAGAAGGCGGTGGCCATTGCAGCTCTGTCACCAGCAGCGAGGAAATACGGATTTTTGGCCTTCAATGATCAGCACCCCCAAGTCAGGGCCTTGTGTGAAAGAGCGAAAACCATCTTCGCCGATGTGGCAGACCTGCAAGATTTGATGAACGAAACGCTGAGCGGAGAACAGCGGAAACAGATAGGCGCTGCTTTGGCCTCAGAAAACCGAGCGCAACCCGAAATCCTGCCCACTCCATGATCCATCGCAGCTTTGGCCTCAAGCCCTTCGCCAAACACGCGGCTTTGCCTGCTCTATATCCTGTGGATCAAAAGAACCCAGAATGGTAAATCATGAGTATTTCAAATGTTGTGAGGTTTCGTCAGGCCTCTGCTTTTAACGGGCGGGGGCTGCGATTGGCTGTGCTGATGTCCGCCATTGCTTTTCAGGCTTCTTCCCAGGACGCAGCCAAGAGCCAAGATTGGGCACCGCTGATCCAAGCCGCGAATGCCATCTCCCTGGCAAATCCGATGTTGCTCAGAGACACGCCTGAGGCGGCTGCCCTGCGGGAACGAGTAGTCCATGCTTATGAAAATGGGGACATCGCCGGTCTGTCCTCCGTGATGCGTGCTCATCCACCTATGGAGCAGGCGGGGCAGGTTATTGCAGAAGGTCTGGCTGTATCGGTGAGATATTCCCCAGAGAGAATCGACGACCTGGCCACGCTGTTCATGGCATCCCTGGCCTGGCCGTACGACGGATGGTATGATTTCCCAAGAGGACATGTCACTTCAGATACTTTCAGGTCTGACTTGGGCGGAAAAGTTCTTGGTCTGCTCACAGGAAAAGGGGCGGCCGCTGATCCAGCTTTCAGCCGTGTTAATTCACAGCCTAACGACTGGCTTCGGGAGCATTTGGAAGCTACGCGTGGAAAGTTTGGAACGGAGGTGGATGCGGCGCTGGTACGGGCGCTGAAGGTCATTGCCGAAACGCCTCCAGCGCTTCGCAACCCGTTGCGTCCCGGACAGGTGATCGAGCCGTCTAATACCAGCCAGACCCCCAAACTTCCCGCCGTGAAGCCAGGCCCTTCGACGAAGACAAGCAAGGAAAAAACATGGCTCCAAGAGCAAGGTGTGACATCAGACAAAGTCTCCACCTGGGTGATGATTCCGACGGCCCTGGCCGCTAGCGGTCTGCTGTGGTTATTGCTGAAGAAGAGGCAGTGATGGGAGAGGGGCCAAGGAGCGGGACTTGCCAAGTCCCGTGGTTTGGGGGTGTTGGGGGCGGACGAGGATCGGAGGTAGTTTGGGGGCTTTTTTACAGGATTGACAAGATGGACAAGATTAACAGGAAGTGTGGCAAGGGGGCGAAGGGGGTGTGTGAGCTTTCGAAAGCGCCAGAGGACTGGCGCAGTCCAGGACGCTTCGCGGCGGATGGAGGTTCAGGGGCCGGGACTTGGCAAGTCCCGCTCCTTGGGGGGGGAGGAAGCTCGAGGGACGTAAGAGCTTTCATGCAGGCCACCCGCTGGCGCGGGCAGCTACGGGATGTAGCGGCGCCCGCCAGGGCGTGGGGAGGGCGTGCGTGCGCGGGTATTGGGGCCGATGAAGGTGGCCTAACGGGAGGTGTGGCATGGGCCTGTGCGGCCTTTTTTACCAGGGCCAGAGGATGAGGAGGGCGGTGCCGGTGAGGAGGGCGAGGGCGAAGGCGGCGGCGGTGCGGAGGAGGAGGGCGCGCGAGCCGAGGAGGGCGACGGTGCCGAGCTTGAAGATGAAATTGGCCATGGCGGCGATGAGGATGGCGTGCCAGGCGAGGCGGGTGCTGATGCTGCCGGTGGCGGCCATCTGGGCGGTGGAGAGGGTGATGGCATCCATATCGGTGAGGCCGGAGATGGCGCTGATGGCGTAGAGGCCGGTCTCGCCAAAGCGGGCTTTGGCCTCGGCGACGCCGTAGAGGACGAGGGCGTAGAGGAGGCCGAAGAAGAGGGCGGATTTGAATTCGGCGGGGTTTTTGGGCTCCTCCATTTCGCTGGTGTGGCGGCGGCTGATGAGGTGCAGGGCGGCGGCGATGAGGAGACAGGCGCCGAGCATGATGCTGAGGGGCGGGGCGAGGGCGCGGAGGGTGCCGGGGGCGACGACGGCGATCTCGATGAGCACGCGCACGAGGGCGATGCAGGAGGCGAGCATGATGATGAAGGCACCGATGGGGGCGAGGGCGGCATCGGTGGCGCAGCGGCGGGCGAAGCTGACGGTGGTGGCGGTGCTGGAGACGAGGCCGCCGATGATGCCGCCGAGGAGGAGGCCGATGCGGGCGCCGAAGCATTTATAAATGACGTAACCGCTGAGGCTGATGCCGACGATGAAGACGACCATGAGCCAGATTTTGAAGGGATTCCATACGCCATAAGGGCCGTAGGCTTGATTGGGCAGCACGGGCAGGATGATGATGCTGATGAGGACGAGCTGCATGATGGCGCGCATGTCATGCGGGCCGATGGCGGTGACCATGCGGTGCATGGGGCCTTTGAGATGCAGGAGGATGACCATGATGCCGCCGAGGACGAGGGCGGGGCCGATGCTGCCGAGGACGATGTAGGCCCCGACGGCATAGAGGAGGAGGGCGGCGAATTCGGTGGTGGTGCCGGCGTCGTTTTCGCCGTTGCGGAGCTTGGCGTAGTTGGCAAAGATGACGATGGCGGTGACGGCGAGGAGGCCTGCGGCGAGGATCCAGGGGGTGGTGACGGTGGAGATCTGGGCGCAGATGGTGCCGAGGAGCGCGATGAAGGGGAAGGTGCGGATGCCGGCGATGGTGCTTTCGGACCGTTCGCGCTCCAGCCCGAGGAGGAGGCCGAGGCCGAGGGAGATGAGGAGCTGCTGGAGGGTGAGGAGTTCGGGTGGGGTCATGGGCCGGGGGCTGGGGGCTGGGGGCTCGGTGTGAGGAGATGAGGCTGGGGGGTGGGGTGGGTTTGGGAAGTTTTTTGATGGGGCGGTGGCTGGGCGAAAACGGGCTGCTATGGGTTTGCGGTGCTTTTGGTTAGGTGTGGACTGGCTCTTTAGCCGAGGGAGGTGGGCTGGAGGTCCATGGCGGCGCGGTGGGTACCATCGAGGTAGGTGGGCACGGATTCATGGATGTGGATGATGCGCCAGTGGTGGTCGATGAGGCGGAGGCAGAGGGTCTGGCGGAACCAGAAGTTGGTCTGCTGGCCGTCGCTGCGGGCACCGGTGATGCGGTTGAGGCTGTTGGTGAAGGCGAGCTGGCCACTGGTGGTGAGGGTGAGCTGGCGGACTTCGTAGCCGATGTCGCCTTCGAAGGTGCGGAACCAGGCTTCGACGTTTTCCAGGGGCGGGGCTTCGGTCTCGAGCGGGGGCGAGAGGAAGAAGCGGACGGTCTGGGTGGCGAAGAGGCTGAGGACGGCGGGGACGTCTTTGCGGTGGATTGCATCGGTCCAGGTCTGGATGGTGGCGCGGACCTGGGATTCGGCCTCATGGGGGGAGGTGGGGGTGTTCATGCTTCTGAATCGCAGGGGAGGCGGCGGGTGGGTGGGTCAAGGTGGTCAAGGGTGGTCAAGGGTGGTCAAGGGTGGTCAAGGGTGGTCAAGGGGGGTCAAGGGGGGTCAAGGGGGGTCAAAGGGGGTCAAGGGGGGCAAGGGGGGCGAGGGGGGCGAGGGGGGGGAAATGGCGCGGAGTGTCCTGTACTGGGCCAGTCCTCTGGCGCTTTCGAAAAGCTCATCCGTCTCCGATCTGTCCCAAAGATAGGACCTAGACGACCTCCAGGTCTTATCTTCCCCCTCGAACCTCGCAACTCGACGTGAGAAGAGTTGGTTAGGGCCGCTGCGCGTCCAGTGGGTTTCGGATGCGGACAAAGTGTCCGCGCTCCTCTCACGTCTAGTGGCGGACGGGGGCTTGAGAACTCTCGAAAGCGCCAGAGGACTGGCGCAGTCCAGGACGCTTCGCGGCTTCTTGACCTTTGATCTCCTTGACCCCTTGACCTAGCCCTGAACACCGACCCGATTTAAACATCCGGAGTCGAGAGCGGGGCCGAATCATGAGTGTGGCTGTGGCCCGATGTGCCTGCGTGGTGGGCGGGGCGGCGGCGCTGTTTTTTTAACGGAGGTTTTTTATGAAACGTGTGATCTTTTTTGGACTGGGGCTGCTGGGCTTTTCTGGCGGGGTGTGGGGGCAGGTGCCGCAGGATGCGCAAGCGCAGCCGGTGCTGCCGCCACAGACGGCGCTGATCAGCCAGGAGGCGGCGTGGTGGCTGGCGAATCCGCAGGCGCTTTTCCTGCAGTTGGATGTGGATAAGGACGGGCTGCTGAATGCGGCGGAGTTTTCCCGGGTGGGCCTGCTGAGCACGCAGGTGGTGGTACCGGGGGCGGCGGTGAATGGGGCGCCTGCGACGAACAGCTTTAATCCGCCTACGGGGGTGAAGCCGACGGATGGGGCGAAGGGGCCGTTCACACCGCCGCCGTGGGTTTCGCCAGGGAGCCAGGGCGGGGCGGCGACTGCGCCGATGAGCCCGGCCACACCCGCGCGGACGGGCCAGTGAGCGGGGAAGGTGCTTTTGGTTAGGGGCGGATGCGGCCGAATGGGCGGCGAGCGACGATTTTGTTTGGTGCAGCGGTGATGACCTTGAGGGTGATGCAGTCTGCATATCTAAAATCGAAACAAATTCTAAATATCATGAAATATCCATTGTTTAAGTCGATGCTGGTGGCTGGAATTGCACTGGCCCCTGTGGCGGGCATGGCGCAGTCTAAGGGCGGTGCGGTGCCGGAAAGCCCGAATGCACCGTTGCTAAAAAACGATGGTGAAGGCAAGGACGGTGACCGCAAGCCGGGTGACCGGCCTGCACGCCTGAGCCCGGAGGAACGCGCAAAGCAACTGGCAACGATGTTTGACCGCCTGGATGCGGATGCGAATGGCAATCTGAGCCGTGAGGAATTTGCGAAGATGGGGGCGCGCCAGCCACGCAAGAAGGGGGATCGCAAGGGCAAGGAAGGTGGTCCTGCCGCGAAGCAGGCCGAGGAGGAAAAGGCGATGAAGAAGGCGGCTGAGGAGAAGAAGGAGGCCGAGGAGAAGGCGATGAAGAAGGCAGCCGATGAGAAGAAGGAGTCGACTGAAAAGGCTGCCCAGGAGGCTGAGGCGAAGACGCCTGAGAAGACGCGCACGACGGGCAGCACCGGCGGCACGGGCAGCAGTGCCAGCGGCAGCCAGGCCGATGGCAGCGCGGCCACAGGAACGACGGCGCCGAAGCCGTAAGTCACTCGGGCTGCAAGGCCTGATTTTTATCACCCTGCCTGTGTCGCTGACCGGGCGGGGTTTTTTGTGCCTGCGATGCGGGGTGGCGGTCGTTGGGCGTTGATTTTTCAACCACGGAAGGTGCGGAAGGCACGGAAGGTGGGGATGACTGACGGGGAGCGGGGATTTTTAGACAGGATTGATAGTCCCGCAGTCGCGGGAAGGGTTAACAGGAAGTGTGGTAAGGGGGCGGACGGGAGCAGGTGAGCTTTCGGTAAGCGCCAGGGGACTGGCGCAGTACAGGACGCTTCGCAGAGGTGTGGCTGGGGCGAATGGGGGCGTGAGATGGGTGTAGGTTCAGAGGCCGGGACTTGGCAAGTCCCGCTCCTTGGGGGTGTTGGGGGCGGACGAGGCTTGGTGATGCTTGGGTGGATGATTTGGGATGTTTTTGGATGATGGTATGTTTTTATGATTTGGGCGGGGATGTGGGGGAAGTTTTTTTGGCACTTGGGCTAAGTGGGGGTGTGAGTGGCTGGACAGGGGTGGTGGGTGGGTGGATTTTAGGGGGAGGATGCGGGTCTTGCTCCGGGTTTCCGGGTGGGGGCGGGAGGGGGGCGCGTGTTTTCGGAATTCGTTGTTCTATTCATTGTTATGCCTCAGGTGCTGGGTACGTCTGCTCCTTCTCGTTTGTCGTTCAAGCCGCGGGCCGCTGCGCCCGGGGAGAAGCGGCTGCTGTTTGAATCCCGGGCCCACCGGGTGCTGGGCCGTGGGCCTGCGGTGGCTCCGGCAAGCAGGCCGCAGGCGGTGCCGAATCCACAGGCGGGGACGGGTTTTGACCGCAATATTGTGGACGAAAAAGATCGCACAAAAGCGGGGCAGTGGGATCCCAATGCGACGGTGTGGCAGGTGACGGGAGACCCCAATGACCTGGAGAGTGCGAAATTCACACCGGTGCGGGTGCAGGACATTGACCCGAAAAATGCGACGATCTGGGTGAACGGGATGGCCAACAATGTGAAGAATGCGGCTCAACTGGGGCTGAACCATACGGGCAAGGGGAGCTTTTACATGATCCACAATCCCTCAAACGGGGGGCTTTCTGACTTTGGAGAGAGTGCGGTGCAGAAGCTGGGCATTCCGACGAAGGTGGCGAAGTCCACACGGGATCTGCTGCGGCATTTTGATCTCCCGACGGCGAATGTGGTAGCCCACAGCCAGGGGAGCCTGATCGCGAATGATGCGCTGGAGGATCTGAGGAAGGAGGGCAAGAACATGCGGGGCATGAAGGTGAAGTATCATGGGGCGGCGGCAAACGTGCTGAAGTCGAAGATGCTGGCGGACAGCATCGGCGCGGAGATGGAAGAGTTCAGAGGGCATGCGCTGGACCCGGTGCACAACATCGTGGGGATGAATACGGTGAACCCGCTGCGCATTGCGGGATCGCTGGTGGCGGCACCGCTGCTTTTTAACAGTGACCGGGAAAAGAGCCCGCATACGCTGAAGCCAGGGGATGCGAAGAAGCTGAGTCCGGTGTTTAACCGCCCGGTCTTTCACCCGCTGGTGCCGACGAAGTAGGCTGCACTGCTGGGATTGTCATAGGTGAAAAGAGTGCAGGGTGGTTGTTTTTTCTGGCAGCCACCCTGCTTTTATGATGTAAGGGGACCTTCAAATTTGAATGCCTATGATGCGTGCTCTTTTCTCTGCGATGCTGGTGATGGTGGGACTGACGGGGTGTGATACGACCCGTGATGTTTCGGCTAAGCCACGTTATGCGACGCTTGTGGGGAGGGAGGTGAGAACGAAGGTGCCGATGTGGCTATATGACTTCAACACTCCTACGGCCCCGCAGCATCCGAGTCTGTTAACGGAAAAGGACTCGGGCGATCATCGAAAGGTGGGGCAACTGCCAGTTGGGCATCAGGTGAGATTTAATCAGGCCAGGCGCATTCGCAATGGAACTTCGGTCAACGAAGACCTGATTGGGGTGACCGTTTTCAAAGGGCAAACTTACAATATTGAGTATGATACTTATGCCAATCTGGGGGAGAAAGCGTGGCTGAAGTTGTTTGTTCGATTTGATGCGGAGCGTCCGCCGGAAAAGACGTATCGGTGAGGCTGAGGAGATGAAGTGACGGGAACTGTTTTTGAATGCCTATGATGCGTGCTTTTTTCTTAGCGATGCTGGTGATGGTGGGCCTGACGGGGTGTGATACGACCCGTGATGTTTCGGCTAAGCCACGTTATTCGACGCTGGTGGGGCGGTAGGTGAAGACGAAGGTGCCGATGTGGTTGTATGATCGCAATCTGCCTTCGGCTCCTCAGCGGTTTCCATGTGAGTTAGTGGAGAAAGATTACGGTCCTTATGACCGAGCTGGGCGATTGCCGTTGGGGCACACGATAAGATTTGATCGAGTAAAGCGAATCAGGAACGGAACGTCAGTGAACGAGCTGTTGGTGGGAGCAACAGTTTTCCAAGGAAAAACTTACAATGTCGAACATGAGACTTATGCTCATTTGGGTGAAAAAGCGTGGTTGAAGCTGTTTGTTCGATTCGATGTAAAACGGCCTCCAGAGAAGACTTATCGGTGAGGTCTGAGAAAGTGACGAGAACTGTTTTTGAATGCTTATGATGCGTGCTCTTTTCTCTGCGGTGCTGGTGATGGTGGGCCTGACGGGTTGTGACTCTGTGAGGGATATTTCACGGGATCCGCGCTATGCGACGCTGGTGGGGCGGGAGGTGAGGACGAAGGTGCCAATGTGGCTGTATGACTTCAATGAACCCCCGGCGCCTTTGGATGCCAGTGAGCTGATTGAGAAGGACTCTGGAAATCACCGAAAAGTGGGGTTGGTGTCGGTAGGACAATCCGTTCGGTTTAACAAGGCGAGTCGTCATCGAAGCTGGACGACGGTGACCGAAGTGTTGGAGGGCCAAATGAACTACAAAAGCAGGGAATACTGGATCCGATACAGGACGTATGCGCATTTGGGGCCGTCTGCTTGGAGCAGTTTGTTCGACATCTTTGATGCGGAGCGTCCGCCGGAGAAGACATATCGGTGAGGGAGATTTTCAACCACGGAAGGGGCGGAAAACACGGAAGGTGGGGAGGACGGGGAGGAGCTAAGTTCGGTGGTTTGGGAGTTTGGGGAGGACGGGGGTCGGGGGTGGAATGGGGGCTGTTTTTACAGGATTAACAAGATGTGTATCAAATTGGGGGATGGGGCCGGGGTTGTTGGGTCTGTTGGTGTTTAGCCTTTAGGCGAGTCCATGACCTGCTGGACCTTTGCCAGATGGCCTCAAGGCTAAACACCCGCAGGGCTGGCAGGCACGGATGCGGCCCGGAGGGATGGGCACGCAAAGGCGCAAAGACGCCAAGGATTTGAATTTTTGCGGCTTTGCGTGAGTCCTGCGGGTGAGTGCCCTGGCGGGATGATTCATCTTTTGCCAGTTGGTGTGTCTTTGGTTAGGTGGAATGATTCATCCATCTTTTACCAGACATCTTTTTTCCATTGTCTGGGAGGCAGGAGTGGGAGGGTGGGGGCAGATTCAGGGGCCGGGACTTGGCAAGTCCCGCTCCTTGGGGGGCTTTTGGAAGATCGGGGATGGTGGGGGGCGGACGATGGGAGTCAGGGGATGCTGCGCATCCGGCTGCGGACAGGTGCAAAGCTGCGAAGCGAATGTCCGCGCTGCTCTCGGGTCGAGCAGCGAGCGATAGGACCTAGAGGTGGTATGGGGCCTATAGTGGGAAAGCTCGGAAATGGGTGAGCTTTCGAAAGCGCCAGGGGACTGGCGCAGTCCAGGACGCTTTGCAGAGGTGGGGCGGGTGAGCGAAGGCGTGTGGGAGGGGGGACAGGATGCTGGGCGGGGATGGGGGGCTGGGGTGGTGGAGTTATTGGTTTTTTAGGATGGTGGTTTTGGATGTTTCAGGATGATACGTGTGTGTTTCTGTTTTTGGGGGGTGAGGGGAAACTTTTTTTGGCACTTGGCCTAACTGGGGGTGTTAGTGACTTGCGCGATGGGTTTTGAGGGTGGTGATTGGTGATGTGTCACGCATGAAACTGAATCCTGTCGATGTGTCTGAGGTGGCTGCCCGTGCGCGGGCGGCGATGAATCGTAAACGGAGGAAGTCGCCCCTGGAGGATGCTCTGGGGAGCGATGATGGGGGGAGGATGGTGAAGCTGGTGCAGTGGGCGCGGCAGCAGTATGAGACGTACCATTGGGACCTGACGACGTGGCGGGAGAACCGGCGGCGGTATGCGCAGGAGGCGCAGGATGTGTTCGCGCACCGGGCGGGTGCGGGGGCGGTGGATGGGACGGGGGAGCCGAGGCTGGTCTTCCAACTGCAGAATGACAGTCTGAACTTTGTGGCGGGGCTGACGGAGTTTGCGGCGGCGCAGGCGGAGCAGGATCTGTTTGGTGGGAGCCCCTGGTTTGCGGCGGTGCCGGTGGGGAGGGAGGATCCGGGGCTGGCGGATGTGATCCAGAAGCATTTGCAGTGGACGTTCCGCGATGGGCGGCTGCTGGAGCGGTACAGTGAGGCGATCACGCAGGCGGCGTGTCTGGGGGAGGCGTTTACGAAGACGTGGTATGAGGTGGAGACGGACCGGTATGAGCAGGAGCTGACGGTGCTGCATGTGGATGGGGTGCCGATGATGGTGGGCGGGGAGCATGTGACGACGGAGGCGCAGGCGGCGAAGGTGCGGGTGCGCGGGCGGCGGACGTGGGAGCCGCTGTATCTGGACCGGGAGGTGGTGATGCGGCACGGGGTGGAGACGACGGTGCTGCACGCGGGGGATGTGGCCTTCCGTGAGGATGCGCCGGAGCTGGATCTGCGGTACACGAATTTTTATCATCTGATCGAGCTTTCGGTGACGGAGGCGATGGTGAAGTTCCACCTGAGCCGTGAGGATGCGCTGAGGCTGGCGGGTGCGGCGGGGACGCGGGTGACGGGTGCGTGTGGGGGGATGCGGCCGATGACGGTGGATGCGGGTGGGGGCGGGGCGGCGGGCCGTGAGGCTGAGTATGGGGAGGCGGAGGAGGAGCGGCTGATGAATGCGCGGGTGCGGCTGGTGGAAGGGTTTGTGAGGGTGGATCCCTTCGGCGATGGGGAGGCGCGGCGGCTGTATCTGGTGTTTCCTCCGCATGGAGAGGACTGGCTGGTGTATGCGGACTATCTGGGGAACATCAGTCCGGGCGGTGAGCTGCCGGTGAAGTGCCATGTGTGGGAGCCGGTGCCTAACAAGCTGTATGGTCGCGGTTTTTTCGCGAAGTATGCGGCGGTGCAGAACCGGGTGGATGATCTGTGGAATCAGGTGAGCTACCGGAACCGAATGCATGCGAATCCGGTGGGTGGATTCCACCCGGAGCGGCTGGAGCGGGATGATGATGAGGCGGACCTGACGCTGCAGCCGGGGGAGATGCTGAGGCTGAAGGGGGAGTGGAAGCTGGGGGATGTGCTGGAATTCATGCGGATGCCGGACCTGGACAACCGGAGCATGGAGCTGATGCAGACGGGGATGCAGATGGCGCAACTGCGGTGCGGGATCAATTCGGCAAGTCAGGGGGATCTGGCGGCGGTGCCGGAGAACCAGACGGCGACGGGGATACGCCAGATCATGAGCCGGGCGGCGGTGCTGCTGAAGCGGCCGGTGCGGGGGCTGAGGCGGAGCTTTGGCCGTGACTTTGGCTATGCGGTGAAGCTGTTTTATGCGAATTTTGACCGGGATGAGGCCTTTGTGTGGGGGGAGGGTGAGACGGCGGAGCTGATGAGGCTGACGGCGGCGAAGGTGGAGGCGCTGGACATTGATGTGCGGATGCTGCTGACGCAGGAGCAGAACCAGACGAAGCTGGAGGGGGCGAGGGTGGCGGTGGAGCTGTTTGGCCGATGGGTGGGGATGCCGGAGGTGGAGAAGGTGAATGCGAGGCCGCTTTTCCTACAGGCGATGAAGGCGCTGGAGTTCGACCAGGCGGAGGAGATCATCCGTAAGGGGATGCCGAAGCTGGAGGATGCGGCGGGGCTGCTGCCGGAGGCGGAGCAGGAGAGGCTGAAGCGGCTGCTGGGCCTGGAGGCGGAGGGGCTGCCTGAGGAGGTGGAGAAGAGGGAGGCGGGGATGACTGAGGCGGCGAAACCTGGGATGCCGGGTGAGGGGGCTGTGCCTGCGGGTGTGGAGGGCCTGGCTGAGATGCGGGGTGTGGCGGGCGGGGGGATGGTGATGCCGCCTGCGGGCGCGGTGATGTGAGGGAGTGGATGGGCCGCTATCGACGATGATGGGGGCTTTTTGATGGTGATTTTTGGTGATGGGTGGATGGGTTCAACTTTTTCTATTGTTTTATGATGTCTGCTGCTGTTCGTTTGCACCCGCATAAGGCGGGGGATGTGTGGCCGGGGCTGTCCTCGGTGGTGATCAAGGTGGATGGGGTGCCGCTGGACCTGACGGGTACGGTGGTGGAGATGCACTTTAAGCGGTATGTGGGGGATGCGCTGCCGGCGCTGGCGCTGGGCAGTGAGGGGGAAGGGATCGTGGTGAGGGAGGATGCGACGGCGGGGACGTTCAGTGTGCCGGCGCGGGTGGTGGGGCTGCGACCGGGGCGGTATTTCTGGGAGCTGCAGGTGAGGACGGGGGTGGAGAGGGTGACGTATGCGGGGGGGACGTGGGAGATCATGCCGGAGGTGGTGCTGTGATGGGGAACATTTTTTTATGATGTCTGAACACAATCCAAGGATCGAGGTGGTGCTGACGCAGGTGGTGCGGCGGGTGGAGGTGGTGATGACCGAGGGGGGCGGCGGCCTGCACACGGTGGTGGCGGGGAGCCATGCGGGGGCGGTGCCGTGGGGGGCGATATCGGGTGTGCCGCCGAACCTGTGCACGGCGTCGCTGTCGGCGGACGGGGTGTGCATTGAGTTTCATGATTTGGAGGGGCGGCTGATTTCGCGGGTGCCTTTTTTGACCTGAGTTTTTTCTATTTTTCTTTTCTTATGCGTGCGTTTTTTTTGAGTGTGATGATGTGGCTGGTGGCGGTGGGTGCCTGGGGGCAGGTGCCGGTGGCGGGGAGTGTGGGGGTGACGGTGAAGAATGTGGGGGCGGGGAGTCGGCTGGAGTGGCTGGCACCAGTGCCGGGGCGGGTGCTGGGCTTTGATGAGGAGGGGCGGCTGCGGGTGGTGGTCGGGGCGACGGGTAGTGGCGGCGGGGCGTGGGGGGAGATCACGGGGACGCTGGCGGAGCAGGCGGATTTGCAGGGGGTGCTGGATGGGAAGGCGGGCCTGGAGGGGCCGGTGTTTAGGGGGGTGGTGCGGATCCCGGCGGGGGCGGAGATTGTGGGCTACCTAACTAACAGTGCTGCGGAGGGGATGTTCCAGCCGCTGGATGGGGATCTGACGGCGGTGGCGGGTCTGGGGACGGCGGCGTATGGCCGGGGGCTGCTGGAAATGAGCGGACGTGGGGTGCTGGCGGGGGAGGTGCTGGATGAGGTGAATGGGCAGGCGGGGCGGATGCTGTTTGAGAATGGGGCGCCGCATGTGCTGAACTGGCGTGTGCATCTGGGCCTGGTGGTGGGGGAGGATGTGCAGGGGTTTAGCCCGGGGCTGAGTGATCTGGGGGTGATCGCGCCAATGAAGGGGCGGGTGATTGTGGGGGATGGGCTGGGGTGGACGGGTCTGGATGCGGGGACTGCGGGGCAGGTGCTGATGGTGGATGAGACGGAGCTGACGGGGGTGAAGTGGGGGGCGGTATCGGGCTTTCTGGAGCGTGCGGTTTACGATGCGCAGGGGCTGGGGAGGATATCGGGACGTGGGTTGGTTTCGCCCGGCGGGGTGCTGGATCTGGATGCGGGGGAGGGTAGCAACTCGCTGACGGCGGGTGCGGGCGGCAGTGTGCTGATGAAGGGGGGAGCGCCGCTGAACCTGGATGAGGCGACGGGGGCGCGCGGCGGACATGCGGGGATGATCGACATGCGGGGTGAGGATGCGCCGGATGCGGTGACGGATGGGCGGTCTGCGGGGAGCCTGAGCACGCGTGGGGCGGGTGTGCTGGGGCTGGGCTATGAGGGGACGCGGACGACGCTGCTGGGGGCGGCGACGGCGGATTGGACGCTGCGTTTACCGACGGGGCCGGGAGCGAATGGGCAGGTACTGACGACGAATGGCAGCGGGGTGACGGACTGGACCTGGGTGGGCAGCGGGACGGTGACGAGCGTGGGGCTGGGAGGGGGCAGCACGGGCCTAACTATCAGTGGTACACCGGTGACGACGGCGGGGACGATGACGCTGGGTGGGACGCTGGCGGTGGCGCACGGTGGCACGGGGAATACGACGGCGGCGGGGGCGAGGGCGGCACTGGGCCTGGGGATAGGCACGGATGTGCAGGCCTATGATGCGGATCTGACGGATCTGGCGGATGGTACGCTGAGCGGTGGCAAGGTGGGGGCGGGGGTGAATGCGGCGAATGTGACGACGGGGACTTTGCCTGCGGCGAGGCTGCCAGCACTGACGGGGGATGTGACAAGCGGGGCGGGAACGGCAACGACGACCCTGGCGGCGACTGGCGTGGAGGCTGGGGTGTATGAACGGACGAATCTGACGGTGGATACGAAGGGACGGATCACGCTGGCAGGCAGTGGCAGTGCGGTGCAGGTGGATGTGTACGATGGGGCGCTGCTAGCCGATGATGCATCAATGACAACGACCTGGACGAAACCTGCGGGAGCGAAGGTGATCGAGGTGATGCTGATCGGCGGCGGGGGGAGCGGAGGGAGTGGAAGGCAGGGCGGGGGGAGTTCTGTGCGAATTGGTGGTGGAGGTGGTGCGGGCGGTGCCATCGTTAGATTGTGCTTTAAAGCCAGCACTGTCGGCAGCTCAGTTTCGATTAGCTATGGTGGAAGAAAGTTGGGAGGTGCTTCAATATTGTCACCGGGCACTAACGGCAATAATGGGAATTCTGGTGTAGCTTCCGTGTTTGGAGAGTGGAAAGCCATTGGGGGAGATTTGGGGAACGGTGGGGGGACCGTGGTGTCTTCCGGCCAAGGTGGATTGGCAAATTCTGATTCGTGTTCATCCGGCATTGTGGCTTGTCCAAATCTTGCTGGGGGCAACGGAGGAACTACAGGAGCAACCGGAGGCAGCGGAGGTTCTGGATTGCTGCCAACTGGTGGAGGTGGGGGAGGCGGAATTACTTCGGCTAATTCACAAGGGGCGGGTGGTGA
>NZ_BAABIA010000019.1 GCF_039542385.1 Prosthecobacter algae
TGTCATCGAGGAAGGGCGAATTGAAGAACAGAATGTTACCCACCACATCTTCGGTGAAGCTCATCGTCGGAGGAACGAAATTGTTCTCGATGTAGATCTGCATTCTCCAGGCATTGGTGCCCGTGTTACTAAAGGTCCAGTCCGGATGGATCCCGGTCGTCGCGTTGCCAAATCCGACATCAGGGATCACACCCGCTGCGTGGTTGTTCCAGGCAAACACCGTCTCCGGCACGGTGGCCGAAAGGTTGTGCAACTGGAAGCTGCCGTATCCGATGACCGGCGATTGAGGCGTATCGTCATAGTCATAGACGGTGCTAGATCCTCCGATGATTCCCGTAGTGGCGTAATCATTGGTCCAGAGTTCCAGCCTGCCCTGTTCCGTGTTACTATTGGTCACCCCAGGATGGTTTGAACGGATGGAGACATTTGTCACACTGCGCTGCGTCGTGACGATGTTCCCCGCGTCTGGCACTTTCAGGCCCGCGACGGTGAGACCTCCCCAGGCATCGAAGGAGGCATCGGCATAGTAGGCTACCCCACCTGTGGTGTTATCCATGCGGTAACGCACACGGTTAAAGGGTTGAGCGGCCAGAGCCGCCGCATTGTTCGTCGTATAGACAATCAGCCCTGCCCCATCGCGGGTCGGGTTCACCGTTTCATAGGCGAGGAAGGAAGAAGAGGCACGAACGGCCGGACTTTCATTCACATCGGTGACGATGACAGTCAAAGCCTGGACATCATTCAAGGCAGGCATGCCACTGTCTGTCACAGTCACCGTGACGTCGTAGATATTGTTCAGGCCACTATCCGCAGGAGCCTCAAAGTTAGGCGCGGTGATGAAGCGGAGCACGCCCGTGGCGGAGTCCAGATTGAACAGGGCCGCATCCGCACCGCTCTTGGTGTAGGTCAGCGTCTGCGCAGGCAGGTCCGCATCCGTCGCCGTCACCGTCGTCACCGCCGTGCTGTTTTCAGCCACGTTGATGGAGGCTGTGGCATCACCACCGTTGCTAGTGATCACTGGGGCAAAGTTCGGCACCACATAGGTGAACAGCGTGTTCGCCGCATTGGTGCCACTTGGTGTCGTCACCAACACACTTGCCGCGCCTGCCGTGCCTGCCGGAGTCACCGCCGTGATCTGCGTGGCACTGTCCACCGTGAAGCTCGTCGCAGCCGTGCCACCAAAAGTGACCGCCGTGGCGTTGGTGAATTCCGTGCCGGTGATTGTCACACTCGTACCGCCGAGGGTGGTGCCTGAAGACGGAGCCACATTCGCCACCGTCGGCGCAGGCGGTAAGACTTGAATGGTGAAAGTCTGCGCAGCGCTGCTATCCACACCGCCTGCTGCCGTGCCGCCGTTGTCCACGGCAGTCACCGTCACAATGGCTGAACCCACCGTATTGCCTGGAGTAAAGGTCAGCGTGCCATCGTTCGCGATGGCTGGCTGGGTGGTGAAGAGTGCATTGTTATTGTTCGTCACCGTGAAGCTCACCGTCTGTCCATTGTCTGAGGCTGGCCCCGGGCTGATATTGAAGGCAAAGTTAGGCGTCGTGGATGTGCCTGAGCCGGCCAACGCCTTCACCACAGGAGGCAGCGGTGCGGGGACTGAGGTAAAGATCTGACCATTGAACACGGCTGCCGCTAGCTTGCTTCCATCTGCCGATGAGGCGACCGCTATCCAGCGCCGGCTGGTATCCTGGGCTGTCCAGGTCACCCCGCTATCGCCCGAGATGTAAACGAAATTAAAGTTCACGGTTGCCACCAGCTTGCTCCCATCCGCTGAGGAGGCGATGGAGTTCCAATTTCGGCTGCTATCCCGCGCTGTCCAGGTCACGCCACTGTCCGTGGAAGTGTAGATCTGGCCGCCTAACACGGCTGCGGCCAGCTTGCTGCCATCCGTGGAGGAGGCGATGGAATTCCAATTTCGGCTGCTGTCCCGCGCCGTCCAGGTCACCCCACTGTCAGTCGAGGTATAGACCTGACCTCCATACACGCCGGCCACCAGCTTGCTGCCGTCTGCCGAGGAAGCGATGGTTTGCCAATTGAAAGTGCCACTGGCCTGGGCCGTCCAGGTCACGCCGCTGTCGATCGAGGTGTAAATAGAACCGGCGTAAGCCGTCGCCGCTAGTTTACTACCATCTGCGGAGGAGGCGATAGAACTCCAATTGCGACTGCTGTCCCGCGCCGTCCAGGTCACGCCGCTGTCGGTCGAGGTGTAGATCTGTCCACCGCTCACGACAGCGGCCAGCTTGCTGCCGTCTGCGGAGGAAGTGATGGAAGTCCAGTTACGGCTGCTGTCCCGTGCCGTCCAGGTCACGCCACTGTCGGCTGAGGTAAAGATAAGACCCCCAAAGATCACAGCGGCCAGCTTGCTACCGTCCGCAGAAGACGTAATCGCACTCCAACTTGAAAAGCCGCTTGTTCTCTGCGTCCAGACCACCCCAGCCGGCCCGAGATCGCCGAGAGGCAGGTTGAAGCTCGGAGCCGAGTTAGGCACAAAATAAGTGAAGAGCGTGTTAGCCGCATTCGTACCGCCTGCGGTGGTAACTAGAACACTGGCTGGGCCCGCGGTGCCAGCCGGAGTGGTGGCGGAGATGGTCGTGGCATTAAGGACCCTGACTCTCGACGCTGGCGCACCGCCAAAGGTCACACCCGTGGCTCCTGTGAAGTTCGTTCCAGTGATTGTCACGCTGGTTCCTCCCACGGTGCTGCCCGTTGCAGGGTTGACGTTGGTGACGGTGGGCGGAGCAATGTAGGTAAACAGCGTGTTCGCCGCGTTTGTACCACCTGCGGTCGTGACCAAGACGCTCACTGCACCGGCGCTGCCTGCCGGAGTCACCGCCGTGATCTGCGTGGCGCTGTCCACCGTGAAGCTTGTCGCAGCCGTGCCGCCAAACGTCACCGCCGTGGCTCCCGTGAAGTCCATGCCGGTGATCGTCACGCTCCTGCCGCCTGCCGTGCTGCCTGTCGCAGGGGAGACGTTGGTTACGGTCGGGGCAATCGCTGCCTGGCCGAGATTAAAGATGTAGGCCGCTCCCGCTTCAGTAGCGTTGTCATTGCTACCATCACCACCGACGGTGGTCGCATCACTATCCTCAAAGCTAGCACCGATGATGGCGGTGTGACCAGACACGGCCACGGAGAGGCCGAAGCGGTCGGTCGTCCCAGTGTTGCTGGCTTTCAGATAGTCCTTTTGTGTCCAGACGCCCGCGCTCCGGGTAAACACATAGGCCGCACCCGATGCAGAAGTGCTATTGTCCGCCTGATTCCCGTTGACTCCAGTCGCGTTGCTATCCTCTGCGAAGGCTCCGATAACAGCGGTGTTGCCAGATAGGGCCACAGACAACCCAAAGTTATCATAGGCCTGAGAGTTACTGGCTTTCAGGTAGGCCTCCTGGCTCCAGGTGGAGCCGCTGCGAGTAAACACATAAGCCGCACCGGAGGAAAGAGCACTGGTATCTGCTTGATTCCCGTTGACTCCAGTCGCGTTGCTGGCTTCCCCGTAGGCCCCGATGACGGCAGTGTCACCGGACACGGCCACGGAGCGACCGAAGCGGCCATCTACCTGGGAGTTGCTGGCTTTCAAATAGGCCTGCTGGGTCCAGGTCGTGCCGCTACGGGTAAAGACATAGGCCGCGCCGGAGGCAGTGGCGCTGTTGTTGAATTGATTCCCCCCGACGCCGGTCGCGTTGCTGCTCTCCCCGTAGGCCCCGATGATGGCGGTATCGCCGGATAGGGCCACGGAGTAACCGAAGTTGTCATACTCTCTTGTGTTGCTGGCTTTCAAATAAGCCTGCTGGGTCCAGGTAGAGCCGCTGCGGGTAAAGACATAGGCCGCGCCCGCGTAAAAGGCGCTGTTGTCCGCTTGATTCCCGTTGACGCCGGTCGCGCTGCTGGCCTCCGCGTAGGCCCCAATGACGACAGTGTCACCGGACACGGCCACCGAACATCCAAAGTTGTCATACGCCTCGGAGTTGCTGGCTTTGAGATAGGCCTGTTGGGTCCAGACGCCCGCCGTGCGGGTGAAGATGTAGGCTGCGCCCGAGTAAGAGGCACTGTTGTCGGCACCATTTCCATTGACACCGGTCGCATTGCTGCCCTCCGAGTACGCCCCGACGACGGCTGTGTCACCAGAGACGGCTACCACTTGACCAAAAAAGTCCCCCGCCTCAGCGTTACCGGCTTTGAGATAGGCCTCCAGGGCGGCTATCGGGGTCGGTGCGGTGTAGGTAAACAGCGTGTTCGCCGCATTCGTACCACCTGCGGTGGTAACTAGGACACTGGCTGTGCCTACGGTGCCTGCCGGTGTCACCGCCGTGATCTGCGTGGCGCTGTCCACCGTGAAGCTCGTCGCATTCGTGCCGCCGAAGGTCACCGCCGAGGCTCCTGTGAAACCGGTACCAGTAATCACCACACTCGTGCCGCCAAGTGTGCTGCCCGTCGCAGGGGAGACGTTGGTGACCGTGGGCGGAGCAATGTAAGTAAACAGAGTGTTCGCCGCATTCGTTCCGCCTGCGCTCGTTACCAAGACGCTGGCTGTACCTGCACTGCCTGCCGGTGTCACCGCCGTGATCTGGGTGGCGCTGTCCACCGTGAAGCTCGTCGCAGCCGTGCCGCCGAAAGTCACTGCGGAGGTGCCTGTGAAGCCTGTGCCGGTGATCGTCACGCTTGTGCCGCCAAGCGTGCTGCCTGTCGCAGGGGAGACGTTGGTGACCGTGGGCGGAGCAATGTAGGTAAACAGAGTGTTCGCCGCATTCGTTCCGCCTGCGGTCGTGACCAAGACGCTGGCTGTACCTGCACTGCCTGCCGGAGTCACCGCCGTGATCTGCGTGGCACTGTCCACGGTGAAGCTCGTCGCTGCCGCACCGCCGAAAGTCACTGCGGAGGTGCCTGTGAAGCCTGTGCCCGTGATCACCACACTTGTTCCGCCAAGCGTGCTACCCGTCGCAGGGATGACGTTGGTGACCGTGGGCGGAGCAATGTAAGTGAACAGCGTGTTCGCTGCATTTGTACCACCTGTGGTCGTAACTAGGACACTGGCTGTGCCTGCGGTGCCAGCCGGGGTCACTGCCGTGATCTGCGTGGCGCTGTCCACCGTGAAGCTCGTCGCAGCCGTGCCGCCAATGGTCACGTCGGTGGCTCCTGTAAAGTCCGTGCCCGTGATCACCACGCTCGTGCCGCCTGCGGTCGGGCCGCTATTGGGGGCGACGTTGGTCAGGGTCGGCGCAGCCACCGCCGCGCCGAGGCCCGAGAAAATGTAGGCCGCGCCGGAGCCTGAAGCGCTGTTGTCCAGGCCATTGCCATTGATGGTGATGGCGTTACTGTCCTCCAAATAGGCCCCGACGATAACGGTGCCCCCGGACGTATCCACAGAGATACCGAAGTTGTCCGTCGTATCTGGGTTGTTAGCTTTCAAATAAGTTTGCTGGCTCCACAGCCCACCGCTGCGAGTGAATACGTAGGCTGCACCGGAGCTTGGGGTGCTGTTGTTGCTGCCATCGCCATTGACCGTGTTGGCGTTGCTGTCCTCAAAGCTGGCGCCGATGACGGCGGTATCCCCCTCCAGGGCCACGCCGCGCCCAAAACTGTCATTCGCTTCGGCATTGCTGGCTTTCAGGTAGGCCTGCTGGCTCCACGTCGTGCCGCTGCGGGTGAAGACGTAAGCTGCACCAGCGCTTGAGGCGCTGTTGTTGGAGCCGAGGCCATTGACTGTGGTCGCGTTGCTGTCTTCCCCGGTGGCACCTACCACGGCGGTATCACCGTCCACAGCTAAATAGTTGCCGAAGTTGTCCAAGGTTTCGGCATTATTGGCTTTCAGGTAGGCCTGCTGGGTCCAAGCCGAGCCGCTGCGGGTAAAGACGTACGCCGCACCCGCGTTTGAGGCAGTGTTGTTGGCACCCGAGCCATTGACCGTCGTGGCGTTGCTGTCTTCAAAGGGAGCACCGATGACGGCGGTATCACCGGACACAGCCACGTCGGAACCGAAGCGGTCATCTGGCCCGTGATTGTTGGCTTTTAGATAGGCCTGCTGGGTCCATGTCGTGCCGCTGCGGGTAAAGACATAAGCCGCGCCGGCTTCGGTGGCGGTGTTGTTGGAGCTATCGCCATTGACCGTGGTGGCGTTACTGTCCTCACGGTTGGCGCCGATAACGGCAGTGTCTCCAGACAACGCCACAGAAACACCGAAGAGGTCGCCCGCCCCAGTATTGTTGGCTTTCAGATAGGCCTGCTGAGTCCAGGTGGTGCCGCTGCGCGTGAAGACATAGACCGCACCCGAATCGATAGCACCGTTATTGGATGCATCGCCATTGACGCCGATGGCACCGCCATCCTCCGTCCAGGCCCCGATGACGATGGTGTCACCGTCCACGTCCACGGACCAGCCGAATTGATCGTTTGCATCGGTGTTACTGGCTTTCAGATAGGCCTGCTGGGTCCACACACCCGCGCTGCGGACAAAGACGTAGGCGGCACCGGAATCGTTAGAATCGTTGCTTGCGGCATTGCCATTGACGCCCGTGGCGTTGCTATCCTCCAAGTAGGCGCCGACGACGGCAGTGTCACCAGACACCGCCACGGACAAGCCGAAGCTGTCACCTGCCCCAGAGTTGCCAGCTTTCAGATAGGCCTGCTGGGCGACGGGGTCAATGGTGATGGGGTAACGGGCGGTGGACTCATCCACCAGCAGGCGGAAACCGTGAATTCCCGCTGGCTCAAAGTGCGCAGGCAGGGTTTTACCATCCGCATCCCAGACCTTTAGGCCGCTGTAGTTCAGCACCGTGGTTCCGGTGGCATTTAGAAACTGAACGCTGTCAGAAGCCACTTTTGGCGTCAGGCCGCCTCGTGTCGAAAGGGTGAAGCTGAGAAGGGCGGGCTGTGAGCCGGGAGCTGAATCTGCGGCGGGACGACCAACAATGGTAAAGCCATGCTCCAGCCCGCGCTGATCATTGACGAACCACTCCTGCACATCCTCATCCCACTGGTAGCTCAGGCGCTGCCCCTCGGCCCTCACCCCAGGCTTCCCCTGCACTGCACGCTGCTGTTGGCCAAAGCCGTAGCTCTGCAGCTCCAGCCCCCAGGTCCAGCCTCCCCCCTGTGGGATGGCCATGAAACCGCGCTGGTCAAAGGTGGTGTGCCACTGCTGCCCCGGATTCCGCGCCTGCCAGTGGCCATCCTTCCCCTGGACGGGCTGAAAAGCATGCTGCCCTGCCTCATGAGCCGCGCGAATGCTCTGCCAGTCGGACTTCGCCAGCCCCTGAGGCACCTGATCCGGAGAGGTGATTTGCTGGGACTGACCCTTGGTGCCGGATGCGCGCGAAGCCTTTGAAACAGCCGTAGGTTCGGCTTGGAGCTGGGGAAAACTGAGGCTCAGTGCGGCAAACAATGCGAGTGGGGCGGACCATCGGTAGATCATAGGAAAAGCAGCAAAAAACACAGGATAGGCGGAGAAAAGTGACCCAGGTGACCCGAAACTCTCCCATCCTGCCTGCGATCGAAAACGTGATGTAAGGCAAAAGGAAGGTCGTGGACCACAAGTCTTACTCCCAACCTGACTAGTCAGATCTTTAGCCGCCACTTGGATTTTCAGAAAAACCCATTCGACAATCTCACTTTCAAGAGGCTGTTTTTCTTCAGATTCTAGGCTTTAAAAATAAATCAATAAAATCCACATTTCATCAACCTAGGAAACAGTCCGATTACCTAACATCAGTCACAGAATCAACCTAAATAAAGGTTCGAATGACTGGGCGTTTTAATAGACTCACCAGAGACTTAATTTTAGTCAAGCGCGAGGTTTTGGGAACCCTCGCGCTCACAGGTTAAGTAGGATGAAATTAAGGCAGGATCACTTGGCTGGTGCTGCCATCGGCAAACGTCACGTACACCACCATCCGGCCTGCGCTGTCCATCACCGGCTGTTCCCAGCGGCGGTCCGTCTGGTTGGATCCCGGCACGTCGATCTTCGTCACCACCTTGGGTCCTTCCGTCGTCGGGATGCTTTCACCCTTTCGGATCGCCAGCGTCAGCGCTCCTCCATTCGGGCCGCTCTTCCACAGTCCTTGGTTATTCCCTGTCACCGTGTCACCTCCCGTGAGGTTCCCCAGGATTGCATACTGGTTGTTGCCTCCCACCATCGGTAGGTCAAATCCACTGAAGCTCGCTCCGGCGGTTCCCGGGGCCGCATCGCCCACTTTCACAGCCAGTTGCATCGCTCCTGACAAGTTCGCAAAGATCGCATTCACGTCTCCATCCGCTGTCGAGCTGATGCCATCGCCATCCACGTCCAGCCAGGCTCTCCAGGCTCCCAGGTTGCTGTTGGTCAGCCAGCCGCCCCAGGGATTCCCCACCAAGCTGCCCACTGGCAGGTTCGACACTTTCGCCACGCCATCTCCACGGCGCAGCACGCAGGTGAAGCTGGCCGGATTCGATGCACTGCCATTCCAAATGCCGTCGTTACGGGCATTGGCGGCATTGTCACCATCCCGGTTCAGCGTAGCGCGGAAGCTGATGAACCCATTGCTGCCCATGGACGGGCGCTGCAGGCGGGCAAAGGTCGCACCGCCCGTGCCGGGGGCCGTTTCACCTGCAAAGAACACCTTGCTTGGCGTGCCGCCCGTGACGGGCTGATACCAGATGCCTTCCTTATTGCCGGGAGTGGTCAATGCGGCATAAACAAAGTTCCCCTGCGCATCCATGCGCCCTGGGTCGCTGTAGCTGCCCGCCACATTCGCGTAGTTCGCAGCAGGTGAGGCACCAGGAGCGACCTCGCCTTCCTGCGCCACCACACTCACCGTGGTGGTAGCACCGCTGACGCTGGTGCGCAGCAGGGCCGTTTTGGTGCTGGCTCCTTTGTAAGTCACGGAGAAGACCGCTTCGCCCGTGCTGGCTCCGGTTCTGGCCGTGGCATACAAGCCAGAGGCAAATGAGCCCACTTTCACACCAGGCAAGGAAGGCACGTTGTCATCCTCACGCAGCAGCAAGCGCAGGCCACCCCCGCCGATTTCACTCCACAGACCCGTATCATTCGCCGAGGTGACCCCACCGCTGCCAATGACCAAGGTGGAGAGCATCGAGGCTTCACCCGTTTCGCTCAGCCCCGGTGCCTCTGGCACCGTGGCAAACTGGGTACCAGGCAGATCTGGAACCACCGTCCCCGTGCGGGCCACCAGGAAAAGATTGCCACCAGCGGTTTTCCAAATGCCCGAGGCATCCGCTGCCGTCACCGCCGGAGAGCCGCTGCCCACCTGAAGGAAACCAGGGAAAACCAGGTGCCCATTTTCCGCCAGGAAGCCGCCCCGGCGCAGCACGCTGAATTCCCCAATGTTGGTCGTGCCATTGGCCCCAGGAGCATCCCCGGCAGTGACCACATCTCCCAAGGTGGAAGGAATCGGCTCCGGCATCTGCCCTTCGCCCGTAATGGCAAAATTGTAGGGCGTTTCATCCGCATCGTCGTTAGCGATGTTGATCATGGCGTTCTTGATGCCACCGCTGCTTGGATTGAAAGTCACCACAAACGTCGAGCTGCCGCTGGTGGCCGCAATCGGCGTGGTCGGCTGCGTCGTCACGATGAAATCCGTCGAACCTGAAACAGTAACGTAATTCGGGGCTGAACCTGTGAGATTCAGCGCAGAACTTCCCGTATTCGCGATGGTGAAGGTGCGGGAGATCGAGCCGCTGGAAACCGAGACGCTGCCAAAGTCGGTGTGATCTGCCAGAGCAGGTGTGCTGTCTCCATCCACAATCAGATTTCCGTTGCCAGTAACGGCAATTTCAGAGCCCAAGATTGTCACCGATGCTGTCGCGGCGATGCTCACGCCGCTATCCTTATCCGTCGCTGTCGCGGTCACCACATACTCGCCCGACTGAGTGTAAGTATGAGAACGCACATAAGGAGATGCCGTTCCGGCTGGCGCGCTCTGCACACCGGATCCATCGCCAAAATTGATGGACCAGGCAAACCCGGCCGCTTGATCGGCGGTGGCAGCATCCGTAGCCACGAACTGGAAATTCAGAGCCACATTTGTCAGCAACGTGGTGGGGGGATTGATCTGCACCGTGGGGACCGCATTTGTCGGAACAAAGGTAAAGGCTGCCTTCGCCACAGCACTGCCAGAGTCCGTCGCCGTGATGGTCACGGTGGAGGACGAAGGCCCATCAAAGCCCACGGCAGGAGACCAGCTCCAAGTGCCTGCTGTGTTGTTTTGAGTCACTGTCCCTGAAGAGGCCGTGAGCGTGACCGTGGCCCTGCCATCTGCATCTGCAAAAGTGCCCGTCTGCGTCAGCGTTGCACCTTCGGCGCCAGCCACACGAGGGGCAAAAACTTCCGCAGTGTTTTGCACGACTGAGTTCCCCTCCCCACCTGTCACCAAGACCCGCCCATCTGCCAAGGCCGTGGAAGTATGATACTGCCTTGCTGTGCCCAGGCTGCTGGTGGTCGTCCATGTCCCGAGGGCTGGATTGTAAATCTCGGCGCTGGCCAGGAAGACAGAAGGACTCAACTGCCTACCACTGCTGATCAAAACCTGCCCATCGGCAAGGGGCGTCAGCTCGGTAGCACCGCGTGCCGCAGCCATCGTCCCCGTGACCGACCACGTTCCCGAGGCCGGATCATAAAGCTCCGCACTTGCCCGTGTCGCACTGCCACTGAAGCCACCCGCCACCAGCACCTTGCCATTCGGGAGAAGGGCTGCCGCATGCACATAGCGTGCTGAGGAGAGCCCACCGGTCGCCGTCCACGTGCCCGTGGTTGGGTTGTAGATTTCAGCCGACGCTGTGGCGGCATTGCCAGCTCCCTGGTCACCGCCGGCGATGAGTACACGGCCATCCGTCAGCAGGGTGGCAGTGGGTGCCCATCGCACATTCAGGAGAGACCCCGTCGTGGTCCAGAGGCCCGTTGCCGGGTCATAGATTTCCGCAGGGGAAACCATGACGCTCGAATTACGGCCTCCCGCCATCAGAACCTTGCCATTGGGCAGCAAGGTCATCACGTGATCCACTCGCGGCGTATTGAGGTTCCCCGTCGCTGCCCAGGTGCCCGTGGCCGGATTGTACAGCGCACTGGTCTGAAGGACGCCGGAGGCATCGTAACCACCGGAGACAAGCACTCGACCATCCAAAAGTCTGACGGCTTTGTGGTGTTGGCGAATGCCAGGCATGCTTCCCGTCGCAGTCCAAGTGCCCAAGGAAGGATCATAAACCTCTGCGGTAGACAAAGTGGCGCCGTTGGTCCCACCTGCCACGAGCACCCGGCCATCGCTCAGACGTGTCGCGGTGTGATAGATGCGTGCGACAGACATTGCCGAGGCAGGTGTCCAGCTCGTGTCCGTCAGCGTCGCTGCCACTGCCGGCGCATCATTCACCGGTGCCAAATGGATCGTGCTGGTGGTGGAGGTGCTCAGGCTGCCGTCTGATACACTCACCGTGAGCGTGCGCGAAACCGTGTTGTTCAAGGCCCCCAGGTAAGTCACCTTACCAGG
>NZ_BAABIA010000020.1 GCF_039542385.1 Prosthecobacter algae
GCATCGTTGGTTAGGTTGGGGGATCCGGTGGTTCTCGGTGGCTGCGCCCCCTTCACCACCGGCTACGTTCCGGGCTCCCTCCGGGAGCGAAGGCTGGGGGCGGGGTGTGAGGGTGTGAGGAGGTTCAAAGGCCGGGACTTGGCAAGTTCCGCTCCTTGGGGCGGTGGGGAGGTTCGGGGATGATGGGGGCGGACGGAAGGAGTCAGGGCCGCTGCGCGTCCGGTGGGTTTAGGATGCGGGCAAGTGCGAAGCCGCGAAGCGAATCTCCACGCTCCTCTCGGGGGCGCTGGGGAAGTTCGGGGGGCGGAATTTTGTGCGGGAGGTGAATGCTGGCTTTTCATTCGTTGATGAGGAGGTGTAACCTTGGGCGAATCACGGGGTGTCTGTTTCTGGACACTTTTAATTTTGACCTGATGACTGCCATGAATGCTTCCTACGAATCGGTGCTTGAGCTGCTGGAACCCCGCCTGGCCCCTGCGGGGGTGATTGCGGTCTCGGTGAATGCCGGGGGGACGCTGGTGCTGGGGACGGTGCCGGGGCTGGATGGTGATGAGAAGGTGACCCTCGAGAGGGTGGCGGATGGGACCTACCGGATGACGCCGGAGGCGGGTGTGCAACTGCGCATCGGGGGGCTGAACTTTACCACGCCGCAGATCATCACGGGAGTGACGGCGGGGCTGACGGCGAACCTGGGGGCGGGGGATGATGCGGTGACGCTGAACAATGCGTTTTTTACCAAGGCGGTGAGCATCAATCTGGGCGGTGGTAACAATGCCTTTACGATGACGGACAGCAACATCGGTGGGCCCTTGACCTTGCTGGGGGGGGATGGGGTGGACTTGGTGACTTTTTCGGGAGCCTTTGCCACGGTGGGTGGGGCGGCGACGATCAAGCTGGGGGGCGGGGCGGATGGCTTGCTTGGGAATGCGGATCGTCAGATTTTCGGCCTGGGGCTGACGATCGATGCCGGGGAGGGCAATGATCAAGTGCGGCTGGCCAGCTCGGATGGGGATGACCTTTTCATTTTGGGCAACCTGGCCTTTGTCGGCGGGGCGGGGGATGATCTTCTGAGCGTGGGGTTTGCGAATGCGGAGGTGATGATCAGCGGTGCGCTGAAGCTGACGGATGTTTCGGGCAATGAGACGGTGCAGTTTGTGGGCAACCGCTTTGATGTGGGGTCGCTATCCCTGCTGGCGGGCGGGGGCAACAATACCCTGCTGAGTTCGGCGACGGATTTCTTTGTGGCGAAGACGCTGCAATGGACGAGCGGCAGCGGGACGGACGATGTGGATTTCAACGGGAATCATCTGCGGGTGGGCGGGGCGGTGAGCATTGCCCTGGGGACCGGGGGCGGCGATGGCGAGCTGACGCCGCTGAACTCGCTCTATGTGGCGGGGACGGTGATGATCTCCGGCTCTGGGGCGAACCGCGATCTGGCTGTGATTGCCGACAATGTGTTCATCGGCGGCAAGGTGACGATGGCCGCAGGAGCGGGTGATGGGGAGGCGCGCCTTTTTGCCATCAACGGGATGTTCCTGGGGGGTGGGGCGAACCTGACGAGCGGTGCGGGGGACACGAACCTGAGCATCAGCGGTAATTTTCGTCTGGTGAGCAATGGCAGCCTGACGCTGACGAATGGTGGGGGGCTGGGGGTGACGTCGATTCTCGTCGGCGGGACGAGCACTGCCTCCACGATCAATGGGGCGGTCACTCTCAAAGGGGGAGTGTTTGTGGGCCTGGAAATGATGGGGACGATCTCGGGTGCGGTGAATTTGAGCACGGCTTCTTTGTCGGCTGCCTCCACGATCACGATGGACGGTTTTTCGAACGGGGCGCTGCACATCGGCGGGGCGGTGAAGCTGAGCATGCCGACGCTGGCCGGGCAGACGGGAGTCATCCGCATCGAGAGCGCCATTTTTGACAATACGCTGACGGTGATGGGGGGAGCGGGGGTGGACACGCTGACGATCAATGAGACGGCGGTGAACAAGGCTTTCACGGCCAGCCTGGGGGCGGGGGATGATGTTTTCCGCTTTGAGCAGTTGAATTCGGTGGGGGCATCGCACTTCCGAGGGGCCGTGATGCTTAAAGGTGAGGCCGGGGGAGACACGTTTTTGCTGGGAGGCGTGGGGGCGAACTTTGCGATCAACTTTGGCCAGAAGGTGACGGTGGATGGGGGGACGGGGAATGATGCGCTGACGACGGGGGCGAGTGTGACCTTTGCGCCAGGGCTGCCGCTGGTGACGATGAGCGTGCCGTGAGGCGGGCGGGGAGTGGAATCCCTGGTTGCCCCTGGGCGATGAGGTGCTAATGAAAGGGTGCCCTATGCAGTGTTCTTCCCGTTTTAGCAGCCTTTCGAAGTGCGTTTTTGCCACCCTTTCCCTGGGGGCGGCGCTGGCAGTCCTGGCGCCGGTTTCGGCCTCGGCCCAGGCGGCGGTGCTGGCCGCGGATAGCTTTAACCGCAAGGTCCATGTGGCCAGCCAGGCGAATGATAAGCGGCCGGTGGGCGGTCTGGCGAAAATCGCGACGGCGATGGTGACGCTGGACTGGGCGGAGGCCTCCAAGGCGGGGGTGAACATCCTGGCGACGGTGCCGGCCTATGCGCCGCAGGTGGCGGGCAGCAATAGCCTGGGTCTGCAACCGGGGGACCGCCTGACGCTGCGCGACCTGCTGTATGCGACGATGATGAGTGCGGATGATGTGGCGGCGATCACGCTGGGTGACTTTGTGGGGCGCGACCACCTGCAGCGCCTGCAGCGGGCCGGGGATCCGCTGACGGAATTTGTGCGGCAGATGAATCAACTGGCGGTGCGCGAAGGGGCGATGAATACCCGGTTTACGAACCCGCACGGGTTTGAAAATACGCGGGCGATGCCTTACTCGACCGCTGCGGACATGACGCGCCTGGGGCTGTATGCGATCTCCCGCCCGGCGCTGCGCTTTTACACGAACCAGCGCTCCCGCGACATCACGGTGTACCGGACGAGCGGGCAGGTGAGCCTGCCGCTGAACAATACGAATGCGCTGCTGGGCGTGAGCAACATCGACGGCATCAAGTACACGGCGACCCAGCGTTCGGGGAGCTGCATCGTGGTGACGGCGGAACGCCCGGCCTCTGTCGCGAAGCAGGCAGATGGTTCCAGTCTGATTTATCGCCACCGGATGGTGGTGACGGTGATCGGCTCGGCCGATGCGGCGGCGGAGGCTCATGCGCTGTTGCAGCAGAGCTGGGCGGCCTATGATCGCTGGCTGGCTGCGGGCCGCCCGATCACGGACAAGCGCCAGTTGCTGAACCATTTTTAGTCTTTCGTTCTCCGGCCCTGTGGCTGTGGACAGACGTATCTCACACCCCAACCCCAACCCCCTACGAACATGCGAATCGGTATCCTGAATAGCGGCGGCGATTGCCCCGGGCTCAATGCGGTCATCCACGGCGTCGTCGGCGCAGCGCACACTCTCGGCTGGGAGGTCGTGGGCTTTCGTGATGGATTTGAAGGTCTGCTGCCGCCGGGGGACTACATGATGCTGGACCCGAGCCGGACGGTGGGGATCATGAAGCTGGGTGGGACGATTTTGGGCACGACGAACAAGGGCCACTTCGTCGCGAAGGTGGGCGAGGGCAATGTGTCTGAGGTGCCCCGCGAGATCGTGGAAAAGGCGAAGGCGACGCTGCGGCATCTGGAGATCGGCGCGCTGATCGTGGTGGGCGGTGATGGATCGCTGACGACGGCGCAGCAGCTTTTTGAAATGGATGTGCCGGTGATCGGCGTGCCGAAGACGATCGACAACGACATCCAGGCGACGGCGATGACCTTTGGGTTTGATTCGGCCTGCCACTCCGTGGTGGATGCGCTGGACCGCCTGCACACGACGGCGGAGAGCCACAAGCGGGTGATCGTGCTGGAGGTGATGGGCCGCCATGCGGGCTGGATCGCGCTTTACGGCGGGATGTCCGGCGGGGCGGATGTGATCCTGCTGCCGGAAATCCCCTTCAAGATGGAGCACGTGGCGGATGCCATCCGCCAGCGCGATGCACGCGGCCTGCACAGCACCCTGGTGGTGGTGGCGGAAGGCGCACGCATGGAGACGGGCGAGCTTTTGAAAAAGGAGAACGTGGGCAGCAAGGGCGAGGATCGCCTGGGCGGCATCGGCGACTACGTGGCGAAGAGGATCGAGGAGATGACGGGCAAGGAAACCCGCGCGTGTACGCTGGGCCACCTGCAGCGCGGCGGTGCGCCGACGGCGCTGGACCGCATCCTGGGCGTGCGCTTTGGTGCCAAAGCGGTGCACCTGATCGAAGAAGGCAAATTTGGCCGCATGGTGAGCTATCAGCACTACCAGGTGGGCGATGTGAGCATCGAGGAGGCGGTGAACCAACTGCGCCTGGTGCAGCCGGATAGCGAGATCATCCGCGCAGGCCGCAGCATCGGCATCTGCTTTGGTGATTGCCGCGTGGGGCGCTGAGACGCTGCGATTGATTTTGAAGGGCAGGTTCCTGGATGGGAGCCTGCCCTTTCTTTTTGCCTTGTTTTTGGTTAGACCGGAACTGGGTTGGCTTTAGACGAGGCGGCGGCGTTCGAGGCCGAGCTGGCTGCGGCGGTCGCGGCGGAGGCGGAACTCTTCCTTTTTGATCTGGGTCTGGCCGGCGATGCCGTATTCGACGACGACGGTGACGAGCTGGGGATCTGCCTGGAGGGTGGCGATGCGGAAGACGGGCTCGCGTTTGCTGCGGAAGAAGGCGTGGAGGGGGATGTGAGGATGGCCGGCATTCCACAGCCAGCGGCGCGGGGGGAAATCGGAGAGGTCTGAGAGGGCGAGGAGGACTTCGCGGATGAGGGTTTCCTCGTGGTGTTTGAGGAGCTTCGAAGCAGCGCGGCGGCAGAGCATCTGCTCGATGAAGGCGACGGCGGGGTTCAGGTGATCCTCCTCCATTTCCACAATGACCTCACGGGCGTGCTGGGCCATGGACTCGCGAAATTGGTCGGACGTGATGCGGCCAGTATCGAGGAGGTGAAAGAGTTGCCGGGGGCTGGGGGGGAGGTCGGACACAGGCGAGATTAAAAAAGAACGCGGGCCGGGGCTGCAAGGATGAAATGGAGTTTCTTGGTGGGGGAGTTTCTGCGGAGTTCGTGCTTGCCGCAGGCCCCTCTTGTGCATGATGTTACGGGCGAGGCGCAGGGCCAGGGCCTGTGCTGCATTTTCCCGACATGCCATGAAGACGATTTCCCAGCTCCGCTCCGAGGTCACGCAGTTGGCCTCCGCATTCCTGCTGCTCACCGTGCTGACGAGCTGTGAGCTGCCGCCGCGTGAAGCCTGGCGGATCATCCAGCGGGATGGGCTGATCACCTACTGGGGCCGGGACTACCATCCCGCAGTGGCCCCCAGCCGCTACCTGGTGCCCAATGGCAGCCCGCTGCGGCCTGCCCGGCAGATGGCCTACGTGCCGTATCGGCCAGAGAGTGCGCGCAACCGCTACCTGACGGAGCAGCCGCGTATTTATCGCCCCAGGCCGCAGGTGGACCGGGAACCGCGCCGGGAGACTGCCCGCAGGGAGGCCGTGGTGACGAGTCCGCCGAAGATCCCGCTGGAATCCAGCCCGGTGAAACCGCAGCCGCAGGCCCCGGCAGCACCCGCGAAGATGTCCATGGACACACTGCCCTACGGCACTCCGGTGGAAGGCCGGCCCGGCATGGTGACGAGCCCCTTTGCCGGGAAGCAGCAACTGGTGGATGTGACGGGCATGGCCCCGGGCGAGGCGGTGAAGGATCCGTATAGCGGCAAGCTTTTCCGCGTGCCGCCCACGCAGCAGGCGATGGCCCCCCGGACGGCGCCGGAGACGCCTCCTACCCCCACGGAACCCCTCACAGAAGCGAAAGACGAGGCCAAACCGAAGCCCTAAAGAGGCTTTGGGGGCAGATATGGGCAGTTCCTGTGACATTCGGGCTTGATTCCACCCGCGATGGTGTCACTCTCCGCCCCCGCTTTTAGCATTCCAATATCTGCCACCATGGGCCAGCAACTCAATAAAATCGTCAAACGTCGCCGTCGGAAACTCTATGTCGCTCGCAAGAAAGCTCTTGCGAAGTCTGGCCTGAGCCGCAAGTCCATCGTCCGTGAGCCAAAAGCCGCCAAGAAAACGGTGAAGAAGGCCAGCGCTCCGAAGAAGGACAAAGCCCCAACCAAAGCCGCTGCCGCCAAGGTGGAAGCCGCTGCTGTGGCTGAAGTGGTGGCCGCTGCCCCTGTCGCCGAAGTGGCGGCTCCTGTGGCTGAAGTCGCTGCTCCTGCTGAAGCAGAAGCGCCTGCTGCTGCTGAAGAGGCTGCACCTGCCGCTGAATAATTTTGGCCGGTCATCTGACCGAGTCTGTTTTGAAAAACCCGCGCAGGCTCTGTGCGGGTTTTTTGTGCCTACTTTTCACCCCCTCTTTTTGCGATGCTGTCCCGCCCTGTGATCTCCTTTGATGCCGCCGGCACCCTGATTCAGGTGTGCGAGCCCGTGGGGCGTACCTATGCGGCCTTTGCCCGGCGGTGGGGTGTCGCGGTGGATGAGGCGGCGCTGAAGCCGGCCTTTCGCCAAGTGTGGGGCCGACTGCCGGTGCGGGAATGGCCGGAGGGGCAGTGTGCGCCGGATGATGACCGATCCTGGTGGCGCGAGCTGGTGGCTCAGGTCTTTGCCGAGGCCACGGGGGCCACGCTGCCGGAGGCGACGCTGGGGCCGTTGTTCGATGCGCTGTATGCGCACTTTGCGCTGCCGGAGGCGTGGTTCGTTTATGAAGAGGTGAAGCCTGTGCTGGAGGATCTGGCCCGTGATCATCGGCTGTGTGTGCTGTCAAACTTCGACGGGCGGCTGAAGGGGATTTTGACTGGGCATGGGCTGGCTGGATATTTTGATGAGGTCATTCTTTCCAGTGAGGTGGGTGTTTCCAAGCCGCATCCGCGCATGTTTGAGACGGCTCAACGGCGGATGCAGGCGGTGCCTGCGGCAAGCTGGCACGTGGGGGATGATGAGCGCTGCGACGTGCAGGGAGCCCTGGCCAGTGGCTGGCGGGCCTTTTCAGTGGCCCGTCCGGAGCGTGATTTGCGGCATTTGTTGGAAAAAGTCCGTTTGGAAGCAAATTCAAGCTTGCGCACGGCTCCGTAAAGGGTAGGTAATCCGCCCCACTCGCGCGGGTAGCTCAGTGGTAGAGCAGTTGGCTTTTAACCAATTGGTCGTGGGTTCGAATCCCACCCCGCGCACCACCGTGTGGTTGTCAGTTTTAATGCCCAGGTAGCTCAGTGGTAGAGCAGTTGGCTCTTAACCAATTGGTCGTGGGTTCGAATCCCTCCCTGGGCACCACTGAAAAATGCGCTCCGAAGCCTGAAACCAGGCTCGGAGCATTTTTTTTGGTCGGGTGGGGAGGTGCTGAAGGGGGGGGTTGTCGCCCGAAAGGTGAGCTGGGGATACGCAGGAGAGAAGTCGGTAAGGGCCGGAAAACAACGCGTGTGGAAAAAGAAGAAGCTTTGGAACTTACACGGCTGAAGGTTCAGGGCTTACAGTGTAACCCGCCCGTGACTGTAGCGGTGGCCGAAGGCTGGGCCAGGGCCTGGTTTGAGATTTTAGATCGCACCTGCGCAACCCCGAAAGCCTATGACGACAAAGTTCTTTCAGCCCTTCGGAACCCTTTTCCCAAGCATGTCCTTTCACCAGACAAGTCCTACAGATGGCCCATGCCATGTGCATGTTTTGAGTCTGTAGAAAGATCAGCCAACAGAATACTTTGATACGAGATTCGGCGGAACTGATGCTTTCTTTGTGGCTGGCCATGTTGGCTACGATCTTCTGGTGCTGTGGGTTGTGAGTATTCCACGAGCAGTCTGAGTAAGTGCCATTTGGCGAATGATTTTGAATCTCCTGTAGAATCTGTTCCTGAGTCGTGGAGATACAAAGCTGACGAAGGATATCGTAGAGATAATCGATTTGGGTGTCCATGCGAGCACCATGCGGGCACTGTTTTGCAACGCGCAAGTGAGTACCAGTGGCACTTAGCCCAAGTGCCGGGTGAAAAATGGCTAAAAAGGGAGTGATCGCCAAGCCGAAGCGGGCGGAGTAACTGCAATCAGCAACTGAGTGAGTGGGAGAGGGCTCCAAGACTCACCCGCGCAAGGGGGCTGTGGTTTTCGATATTCTAGGGTATGAAACGTTTCTTTACCCTTTTGGTTATGCTGGTGGGCGGTGGTGTGGGGGCTGTTGTGGCGCAGGATGGAAAGGCCGCGGCGGAGGTGCTCACGGGAAAGGCAGCGATGGGGGACTGGACGACGGATGCGCCGGGGGTGCGGAGGCATTTGCGGGTGGGGGATCTGCCGGAGCCGAATGAGAAGGAGTCGGCGAAGAATCGGCCGAAGGAGGTGAAGCGGCCTGAGGGGGCGTGGCCAAAGGCCCCGGAGCATTTCACGGTGAGCCAGTATGCGACGGGGTTGAAAAAGCCGCGTGTGATTGTGACGGCGCCGAACGGCGATGTCTTGGTGGCGGAGAGCAAGGCGGGCCAGATCTCGCTGCTGCGGGATGCGGATGGCGATGGGAAGCCGGAGCTGCAGACGGTTTTTGCGACGGGGCTGAACCAGCCTTTTGGCCTGGCCTTTTATCCGCCGGGACCGGAGCCGACGCACCTTTACATCGGCAATACGGATGCGGTGGTGAGGCTGCCTTACCGCAATGGCCAGACGAAGGCGGAGGGGGAGCCGGACAAGCTGGTGGAGCTATCCGCTGGCGGGCAACTGACGGGGGGCGGCCACTGGACGCGGGACATTGTTTTTTCGAAGGATGGGAAGAAGCTGTTCATCGCGATCGGCTCGAAATCGAATGTGGACTGGAACAAGGAGGAGGAAGACCGGGCGCGGATCTTTGAAACGGGTCCGGTGGGGCAGGACAAACGGGTCTACGCCTGGGGTATCCGCAATCCGGTGGGGCTGGCGATCCACCCGGCGACGGGCGAGCTGTGGGCTTCAGTGAATGAACGGGATGAGCTGGGGGACAATCTGGTGCCGGACTATGTGACGAAGGTGAAGGAGGGCGGTTTCTATGGCTGGCCGTGGTATTACATGGGCGGGCATCAGGATCCGCGGCACCCTGGCGCAAGACCGGAGCTGAAGGATAAGGTGCTGACGCCGGATGTGATTTTGCAGGCGCACTCGGCCTCGCTGGACATGACCTTTTATGATGGGGAGCAGTTCCCGGAGGTGTATCGCCACGATGGTTTTGCGGCGGAGCATGGCTCGTGGAACCGCAGCCGGCGGACGGGCTACAAGGTGGTGCAGATTCCGGTGAAGGAGGGCAAGGCTACCGGGGAGTATGTGGACTTTTTAACGGGCTTTGTGACGCCTGAGGGGGATGTCTGGGGTCGGCCTGTGGGGGTGACGGTGGCGAAGGATGGGGCGTTGCTGGTGAGCGATGACACGGGGGATTGTGTGTGGCGTGTGGCTTATGAGGGGACGGGGAAGAGATGAAGGTGAGTGACGGGGTAGGGTGGGGCTTTTTTTACAGGACTCACAGGAAGTGTGGCAAGGGGTTGAGGCGGATTTTCAACCACGGAAGATGCGGAAGACACGGAAGGTGTGGATGACGGGGAGGGCCCCCAGGAGCGGGACTTGCCAAGTCCCGTGGTTTGGGGGTGTTTGGGGCGGACGGGGAGCGGTGGTGGTGTGGGGGCTGTTTTTACAGGATTGACACGATGGACAGGATTAACAAGAAGTGTTGCAAGGGGGGAGGGTGTGTTCGGTCTGTTGGTGTTTAGCCTTTAGGCGATTCAATGACCTACCGGACCTTCTCCAAGATCGCCTAAAGGCTAGACACCAGCAGAGCTAGCGGGAGCCTGAGTGTTAGGCCGGTTTGAACCCCAAGGAGCGGGACTTGCCAAGTCCCGTGGTTTGGGGAGGGGTGATTGGGGTGAGGTGGCCTGGATGTATGGGCACGCCAAGACGCCCAGGCGCAAAAAATCAGGCCCTTGGTGTCTGTGCTGCGGCTGGAAGCTCTGGATGATGGCTGGGTCTTTGGCCAAGCCATGAAGCGCCTGAGGGTAGGCGCAGGTTCAAAGGCCGGGACTTGGCAAGTCCCGCTCCTTGGGGGGTGGGGGAAGCTCGGGGAGTGGGGGAGCTTGCGGGCGTGCAGAAC
>NZ_BAABIA010000021.1 GCF_039542385.1 Prosthecobacter algae
AAAAAAACGTTAAAAAAGAGTAAAAAGGAGTTGCGGGGAAGGGGGAACTCGCCATACTGCAAATCCGCCACCGAAACAGGAGCGGCTGACGAAAGCGAAGCGAGTAACGAAGTTGCTCACTGAGTTGGAAATCAGAAAAAGATCTTTCAGAAAACAACATCTTCAGATTGGCGAGAGTAAGTGAGGTGAGAGCCGAGTTTGCTTGAGTGATTTGGAGAGACAAAAACGAAAGCTAAATTGTGCGCTGCGTGTTATGGAATGCGCAGCTTGCCTGAAAGAATGGCAAGGTCAATTTAGCTGACTTAAGGAAACTAAAGTCAGCACCAATTTTTGGAGAGTTTGATTCTGGCTCAGAACGAACGCTGGCGGCGTGGATAAGACATGCAAGTCGAACGGGGCATTGTGAGTAGCAATACAAGCGATGTTCAGTGGCGAACGGGTGCGTAACACGTGGATACATTCCGGGAAGCGGGGGATAGCCCAGGGAAACTTGGATTAATACCGCATGTGGTCGAAAGACTAAAGACGGGGATCGAAAGACCTGTCACTTCCCGATTGGTCCGCGGCCTATCAGCTAGTTGGCGGGGTAAAAGCCCACCAAGGCTACGACGGGTAGCTGGTCTTAGAGGACGACCAGCCACACTGGAACTGAGACACGGTCCAGACACCTACGGGTGGCAGCAGTCGAGAATCTTTCACAATGGGGGCAACCCTGATGGAGCGACGCCGCGTGGAGGATAAGGTCTTCGGATTGTAAACTCCTGTCATGCGCGAACAAGGTTGCAGGGATAATACCTTTGCAAATTGATGGTAGCGCAAGAGGAAGAGACGGCTAACTCTGTGCCAGCAGCCGCGGTAATACAGAGGTCTCAAGCGTTGTTCGGAATCACTGGGCGTAAAGGGTGCGTAGGTGGCATGGTAAGTCAGATGTGAAAGCCCAGGGCTCAACCTTGGAATTGCATCCGATACTGCTGTGCTAGAGTACTGGAGGGGTGACTAGAATTCTCGGTGTAGCAGTGAAATGCGTAGATATCGAGAGGAATACCAAAGGCGTAGGCAGGTCACTGGACAGTTACTGACACTGAGGCACGAAGGCCAGGGGAGCAAACGGGATTAGATACCCCGGTAGTCCTGGCAGTAAACGGTGCATACTTGGTGTGGGAAGATTCGACCCTTCCTGTGCCGGAGCTAACGCGTTAAGTATGCCGCCTGGGAAGTACGGTCGCAAGATTAAAACTCAAAGAAATTGACGGGGACCCGCACAAGCGGTGGAGTATGTGGCTTAATTCGATGCAACGCGAAGAACCTTACCTGGTCTTGACATGCACTGTGTCTCCGATGAAAGTCGGATAGAGTAGCAATACTCGCTTTGCACAGGTGCTGCATGGCTGTCGTCAGCTCGTGTCGTGAGATGTTGGGTTAAGTCCCGCAACGAGCGCAACCCCTGTGATTTGTTGCCACCCGGTTTACCGGAGCACTCGAATCAGACTGCCTCGATCAACGAGGAGGAAGGTGGGGATGACGTCAAGTCCGTATGGCCCTTACGACCAGGGCTGCACACGTACTACAATGCCCAGCACAATGTGAACCGAAACCGCGAGGTGGAGGAAATCAGCAAAACTGGGCTCAGTTCAGATTGTAGTCTGCAACTCGACTACATGAAGTTGGAATCGCTAGTAATGGTACATCAGCTACGGTACCGTGAATACGTTCCCGGGTCTTGTACACACCGCCCGTCACATCATGGAAGCTGGTTTCGCCCGAAGTGCGTGAGTCAACCGCAAGGAGACAGCGCCCTAAGGCAAGACTGGTGACTGGGATGAAGTCGTAACAAGGTAGCCGTAGGGGAACCTGCGGCTGGATCACCTCCTTTCTATGGAGTATGTTCATGAGTGTCTCACACTCGTTATATGAACAAGGTCGACACTTAATGAAGAGTGGAAACGCAATTCAAAGTGTGTGAACCGCGAAAGCGCTCACAAATGTTATCTGTGCAGGAAATGACTGCAGCGCACAATTTAGTTTTCGTTTTTGAGATCAGAGCATCTTGAGCAGGGGGTTTAGCTCAGTTGGTAGAGCGCTAGCTTTGCAAGCTTGATGTCAGGAGTTCGAGTCTCCTAACCTCCACCACAAGTTGGAAGGGGTTAGGCATATTTGAGCCAATGACACAGGTATCAACTCCAAAAGGGCATGTAGCTCAGTTGGTTAGAGCACCGCCTTGATAAGGCGGGGGTCACTGGTTCGAGTCCAGTCCTGCCCACCATTTGATTAAGATGTGAGAGAATGTTTTTTGCGGAACTAACAGTTCCTTGACAACTGCATACAAGGTAAAGAAACAATTTTATTAGAGCCAGACGTTGAGACCCGTAAAGGTTTCAAAGTAATGAATGAAAGTAAGTGTGTTCTAAACCCAATTTCGGTCTTGCTCCTCGGAGTGAGGCCACTGAAATGGTTTTAGAGCAATGCAAGATTTAAAGGGTATGTAGTGGATGCCTTGGCACCAGCAGGCGATGAAGGACGTGGTAAGCTGCGATAAGCTTCGGAGAGCCGCAAACAGGCATTGATCCGGAGATTTCCGAATGGGATAACCTGATACGGTTCATACCGTATCGTTCTGCTCTGAATACATAGGAGCAGAGACGCTAAACCGCCTGAAGTGAAACATCTCAGTAGGGCGAGGAAAAGAAAGCGAAAGCGATTCCGTCAGTAGTGGCGAACGAAAGCGGAACAGCCCAAACCAGGAGGTTTCCTCCTGGGGTTGTAGGGCCTCGATGTGGTAGTTGAAGAGTTAGGTGAAGCGGATGGAAAGTCGCTCCACAGAGGGTGAAAGGCCCGTAACCGAAAACTCGACAACGCCTAGAGGTACCCTGAGTAATGCGATACACGTGAAACTTCGCATGAATCTGTGCCGACCACGGCATAAGGCTAAATACTCGCTGGTGACCGACAGTGAACAAGTACCGCGAGGGAAAGGTGAAAAGATCCGCCGTGAGCGAAGTGAAATAGTACCTGAAACCACATACCTACAAGGTGTCAGAGCCGGCTTGTCCGGTGATGGCGTGCCTTTTGCAAAATGAGTCTGCGAGTCAGTCTGTGTGGCAAGCCTAAGCCCTTCTGGGGTGGAGGCGGAGCGAAAGCAAGTCCGAATAGGGCGACAAGTTGCACGGGCTGAACCCGAAGCGGTGGTGATCTACCTATGGCCAGGTTGAAGCGTCTTTAATCGGACGTGGAGGACCGAACCGGTGAACCTTGAGACGTTCTCGGATGAGCTGTGGGTAGGGGTGAAAGGCTAATCAAACCCCGTAATAGCTGGTTCTCCCCGAAATGTATTTAGGTGCAGCGTCATGCGCTTATCGAGGGGGGTAGAGCACTGAATGAGCTAGGGGGCATACCCGCCTACCAACCTCAATCAAACTCCGAATACCCTCGAACGAAGCATGGCAGTAAGACAGTGGGGGATAAGCTTCATTGTCGAAAGGGAAACAGCCCAGCTCAGCAGCTAAGGTGCCTAAATAACGCTCAGTGGAAAGGAAGTGAGATCTCATTGACAGTGAGGATGTTGGCTTAGAAGCAGCCACCATTTAAACAGTGCGTAATAGCTGACTCATCGAGAGGTCTCGCGCCGAAAATGATTGGCGATAAGCGTTATACCGAAGCTCTGGACTACATTGTCCAAGGGCAATGTTTTGGTAGGGGAGCGTTCTGTAAGCCTTGAAGCGTGAAGGTGACTGACCGTGGAGTTTACAGAAGTGAGGATGCAGACATAAGTAACGATAAGACGGGTGAAATCCCCGTCCGCCGTAAACCCAAGGTTTCCTGGGCAATGATTTTCATCCCAGGGTTAGTCGGGAGCTAAGTCCAGGCCGTTTGGCGTAGGCGATGCACAGCAGGTCAATATTCCTGCACCGGTTTTGGTTAAAGCACAGGTTCGCGTCAGGGGAGAGAGCATGCCGATTGAAAGTGGCAGAAGGGTGCGGAGCAATCCAAGCCTGGTCTCTTGAACTGAGCGCCTAGAAAAGCCTGTGCCCCTTTCCAAGGCCGCCCGTACCGCAAACCGACACAGGTGGGTGGGTAGAATATACCAAGGCGTAAGAGTGAAACCTCGTTAAGGAACTCTGCAATCTAGTCCCGTAACTTCGGAAGAAGGGATGCCCTAATTTATTAGGGTCGCAGTGAAAGGGGACAACCGACTGTTTATCAAAAACACAGCATTGTGCCAAGACGAAAGTCCAAGTATACGATGTGACACGTGACCAATGCGGAAAGATTAAGGCAAGGGGTTAGCAGCAATGCGAAGCTCTGAACCCAAGTCCCCGTGAATGTCGGCCGTAACTATAACGGTCCTAAGGTAGCGAAATTCCTTGTCGGGTAAGTTCCGACCTGCACGAATCGTGTAACGAGTTGTCCGCTGTCTCAACGAGGGGCTCAGTGAAATTGTAATAGCAGTGAAGATGCTGCTTACCCGCAGAAGGACGGAAAGACCCTATGCACCTTAACTGTAAGCTGTCACTGGTCGTTTGGTTTCTATGCTTAGCGTAAGTGGGAGGCTTTGAAGTGTTACTTTCGGGTAACATGGAGCCATTAATGAAACACCACCCTTAGGTATTGAACGATCTAACCGCGGCCCGTAATCCGGGCGTGGGACCATGTCAGCCGGTCAGTTTTACTGGGGCGGTATCCTCCCAAAGAGTAACGGAGGAGCGCGAAGGTTGGCTCAGCGTGGTTGGCAATCACGTGTTGAGTGCATTGGCATAAGCCAGCCTAACTGTGAGACTAACAAGTCGAACAGACACGAAAGTGGGCCAAAGTGATCCGGCGGTTTAATGTGGAATTGCCGTCGCTTAACGGACAAAAGGTACGCTAGGGATAACAGGCTGATCTTGCCCAAGAGTTCATATCGACGGCAAGGTTTGGCACCTCGATGTCGGCTCATCGCATCCTGGGGCTGGAGAAGGTCCCAAGGGTCCGGCTGTTCGCCGGTTAAAGCGGTACGCGAGCTGGGTTCAGAACGTCGCGAGACAGTTCGGTCCTCTATCCTCTGTGGGCGTAGGAAAATTGAGGGGTTTAATTCCTAGTACGAGAGGACCGGAATTAACGCACCTCTGGTGTTCCAGTTGTTCTGTCAAGAGCATCGCTGGGCAGCTATGTGCGGAAGGGATAAGCGCTGAAAGCATCTAAGCGCCAAGCCCATCCCAAGATTAATTTTCCCTGAAGGATCGTGGAAGACTACCACGTTGATAGGTCTCGGGTGTAAGCGCAGTAATGTGTTCAGCTTAGAGATACTAATCATCCGTTTGTCTTACATTGCTTCCATTTCAAATCAGACACACCGTCTGCCTCGACCGAAATTGTTTTTACCCTTGTATGCAGTTGTCAGGGAACGTAAAGTTCCTTGCCTTCAGACACACTGACCAGTTCATGGATTATTCCTGACCCTGATCAGCAGTCTGGTGGTCATGGCACAGTGGCACCACCCGTTCCCATTCCGAACACGGAAGTGAAACGCTGTTGCGCCGATGATAGTTGGGCGATAGGCCCTGCGAAAGTAGGTCGCCGCCAGTTTATACCCCCCTCCTTCAGCAATGAAAGAGGGGGGTTTTTTTTG
>NZ_BAABIA010000022.1 GCF_039542385.1 Prosthecobacter algae
TAGCCAGCGCCGGAGGCGTATGGGGACACACCTTCCAGGAACTTGTAGGTCATGTCACCGATGAAGGGCATTGTTTTGCCTTCACCTGCGCCGAAAGAGAGGCTGTAACCGCAGGCCCACCAGAGGATGGTGACCAGACCAGCAATACCCATGCACTGGGCGATGACGGAGAGGACGTTCTTCTTGCGGACGAGACCGCCGTAGAAGAGAGCCAGACCAGGGAGGGTCATGAAGATCACGAGGGCGGTGCTGGTCATCTGCCAGGCATTGTGGCCTGGGCCAGGGCCGGCGATGTTGGAAGTCCAAGTGGTGTCACCGTCTTTGCCTGGCTGCACGTTCTGCACGTACTTCTCCAAGTCAAATATACGCTGTTCAACGGTAGGTCCGGCGGGGGCTGCGGGTGCTTCAGCGGCGGGAGCCGGGGCGGGCGCAGGTGCAGTCTCCTGGGCACTGAGCGCACCGAGAGACAGGAAGGATGTAGCGACTAGACCGCACGCAAGCGTGCGCCAACGATGGATGACTGCGATCATGGATGAATGGTTGTGGATGGATGTGAGATAGTGACCAGATTGGTTGATTCAGTTACCCCGCAAAAATCAAGTAAGCACCCATCGTGCCAACTTTTAATTTTACTCAAAAAGTGAACTTCCTCACGCTTGCGCCACTCACCTTGCGAGGGCCTGATCCGCCAGTAATCTGTCCAAAATTATGAGCTACATCATGGTGGACATTGAATCGGACGGCCCCATTCCAGGGGATTACTCCATGATTTGTTTTGGCGCTGTCGTTGTGGAACCCGGGTTGGAACGCAGTTTTTACGGTCAGTTACGCCCCATTTCAGACCGCTACCTACCCGATGCCCTCGCTGTGAGCGGCTTCACCAGGGAACAGACTTTGGCCTTCCCGCAAGCCACCGGCGTCATGAATGCCTTTGCAGACTGGATTCATCATCTGGGTACAGACCGCCCCCTGTTCATTTCAGACAACAACGGCTTCGACTGGCAGTTCGTGAACTGGTATTTCCACCATTTCACTGGCAGCAACCCTTTTGGTTTCTCCTCGACCAATCTGGGGAGCCTGTACAAAGGCTTGGTCAAAGACACCTTCCAAACTTTCAAACACCTCCGCCAGACACGCCACACCCACCACCCGGTGGATGATGCGAAAGGAAACGCCGAAGCCCTGCTGACCATGAAGCAGGAAATGGGGCTCAAAATCCGGCTTTAATCGCCTTAAAAATCCAAACCTAACAAAAAATAAGGACATGGAATCGGCTCCCTACTTCATCAGTCTGGCTCTGGCTTTTGCCATTTTAAGCTATGGCCTGATGCGTCGACCCACCTGGATGTGGCATCTCGGCAGGGTGATTTTTTATCTATTGGCCGCCAAGTGGGGTGAATGGTTCTTCACCGGGCTGCGCGAAGCCAGGAGCGGTGCACAAGTCGCCTGGGCCTGCGTTTATTTGGCAGGCGGCCTTGTCATCTGGCTTCCGAGCGTAGTCTGGTGGAGTGCCAACCGGGAAAAATTTGGTAAAGCAACCAAGTCCCGATCTTCACCTTAACTCAATCTGGCAACGCTCCCATTTCGCCCATCTGATATTCTTCAAAGGCCTTCTGGATCTCCTCAGTGCTGTTCATCACAAAAGGGCCGTAGCCGACGACGGGCTCATTCAGGGGTTCGCCATCCATGAAGAGAAGATGAACTGCTGTGCGTGCATGCAGCGTGATGCTGTCTCCCTCCTGCTTAAAGACGACCAAATCCCCTTCATTGGCCTGGCCTTCATCATTGATCACCAGTTCTCCTGCCAGCAGTAGCAGGGCCGCCGTATGCCCCTTTGTGACCGGAAAATTCACCGTCTTCCCAGCAGTCAGCCGCACGTCCCGGAGATTGATGGGAGAAAATGTCAATGCAGGACCCGCCGTTCCAGCGTGCTGTCCGGCAATCACTCTCACAGTACCAGCACCTTCGGGAAGATTTACCTCGGGAATGTCTTTTTGAAGCAAAGTTTGGTAGCGGGCGGGTGCATTTTTGTCCTTAGAACGCAGATTTACCCAGAGCTGAACCATCTGCAGCTTGCCGCCACGGTGGGTGAACTCCTCCGAATGAAATTCTTCATGGATGATCCCCTTCCCCGCGGTCATCCATTGCACATCTCCGGGCCCGATCTTGCCCCCTCCACCACTGGAATCGCGGTGCTCCAACTCTCCTTGATAGGCAATCGTGACCGTTTCAAAACCTTTGTGAGGATGGGCACCCACTCCGCGCTTTTCTTTGCCCGGCTTAAACTCATGGGGTGCGGCATAGTCCAGCAGCAGAAACGGGCTCAGTTCCTGGCCAAGACCGTTGTAATCAAAAACCGAGCGCACAGGAAAGCCATTGCCCACCCAGTGCATGGCGGAGCTGTGTTGAATGCGGTGAATAAGTTTCATGATAAGGGTTCGTTGGTGCTAGCAGGGGCGGATTGGTCCGCTGCCGGTTTCTATTGGGTGTCGAAGACGACGGTCAATCTTTGGCCCCCAGCAGTTCATTGAGATTCAGAGCTTTGGTAAACATGGCCAGACTGCCGTCCTGGTTTCTGGGCCACTCGGTCTCCTGTCGGTCCCAGTATAGCTCCACGCCGTTCTGGTCGGGATCTCGCAGATAAAGGGCCTCGCTCACCCCGTGATCCGCAGCCCCATCGAGAGGAATGTCCTCTTGTTGCAACCGCCGCAGCGCATCCGCCAAAGCTTTGCGAGTGGGATACAGAATGGCCGTGTGATATAGGCCCGTGGTGCCAGGTGCCGGCGGGCTGCCCCCACGACTCTCCCAGGTATTCAGGCCAATGTGGTGATGATACCCCCCTGCGGAAATGAAGGCAGCCTCCTTGCCATATCTTTGCATGAGGGTAAATCCCAGAACCCCGATGTAAAACTGGAGTGATCGCTCCAGGTCGGCCACCTTGAGATGGACATGGCCGATGCGGACGGTCGGAGGGAGGGGAGCTTGAGCAATCGTTTCCATGATTGAATGAGCCACTAGACACCCGGAAAGATAATGCGGAAATCTTGGTCTCAGCATGCCGTCGGTAATGGGTCGCATAGGCCATTACTTGGAAGCAGCAGATGATGGCGTCTGACAAAAAACAAGATCCATGTGGGAGAAGCCTTCCAGAGAACGGGCCTTTGCCGAGAGAGCACCCAAGAAACTCAAAAGCTATCCTGGCGAGATCCATCAGCTTTGGACTGCACCCCAAAAGTTGACCCAGGAGTTATGAGAGTCTGAAGTGTGCGTAAGCACACCCACAGAGATCATGAAACGCAAGAGACATACCCCGGAAGAAATCATCAAGAAGCTCCGTGAGGCC
>NZ_BAABIA010000023.1 GCF_039542385.1 Prosthecobacter algae
GGCCTCACGGAGCTTCTTGATGATTTCTTCCGGGGTATGTCTCTTGCGTTTCATGATCTCTGTGGGTGTGCTTACGCACACTTCAGACTCTCATAACTCCTGGGTCAACTTTTGGGGTGCAGTCCAAGATCCTGACGACAGGCTTACAACGGTTGCATAAAAGCCCTATTGAGTTCTTTACTTCAGATCCAGAGTTTTTCAACTTTGTAGTTACAACATTACGATTCCCCTAAACACTATGGATAATCCCCAAGACGAAGGTTACGCGAGAGTGCGCATTTATGATAATGGCATGTTTATCTTTAATGGTAACGACTGGAAGCGCGAAGTCATTATCGAAGAAGACGAATTTCAAACCGAGACATTGGATGAAATTTTAGGGCGCCTTAACTCGGAGTGGGCGCATCATCAGGTGTACTGTAGTTTCATCGGCTTTGAGGCGAAGATGAAACGGATGCTTGCAGGTGCACATCTTTTGCCGGGAGCATGGGTAGTGGAGGAAATGCGAGTGACGCCTCTGCCGCCCGAGGAGCCGGGCCATTTTTATTGATGCTTCGGTGAGAACGGCTTCGTAATGCTTGTGAAGCTGATGGAATGAGGTCAGGACGATTACTCTAAACCTAACAAAAGTTAGGGTTTTGATTTGATTCGGCTGTAGATTAATGACCATAGGGTGCGCCTACTAGAATGGCGTTTTCATGACGCTCCGACGTGCAGGACGTCCGCTCAGACACCTGCGCCGTCTGGCCAGCCGATGGCGGCGGGTGACGAGGTTGGGGGCCCGGCCCCTCAGGCTTCGCCAGATCCCATGCCGCCACGGCAGCCGCCGCAGGCAGTGAGCAACCACCCGGAGATGGCGCAGGCGACGGCCCCGGCCAGTCACCGTGTGGCTCCCCCCGCCCCACCCATCTGGCAGGGCCGTGCGCGGCATGGCGAGGATGCGGCGGTGCTGGGTCGCAACCCGGACGGGACTTTTCAGGTGCGCTTGAATGGCGCGGAGAAAACCTTCAAGGAAAGTCAGGTGGCTGCGATGACCGGGATGCAGCGCGGGCCGCTGTATGAGATGCTGGGGAGGGCGACGGTGGGGCGGATGAATTTTCAACCACGGAAGGGGCGGAAGACACGGAAGGTGGGGATGAGGGGGAGATGCCTGAGGTGGTGAGATTTGCCAAGTCTGGTGGTTTGGGATCGTTTGGGGCGGACGGGGATCGGGGGTGGAATGGGGGCCTTTTTACAGAATTAACAAGATGGCAGGATTAACAGTATGTGTGGCAAGGGGGCGGACGGGGGTGTGCGATGGGAGAGCGGTTTACCGCGAGGACGCGGGAAGCAGCAGGCGGGACGCCTGTGCTCCATGCTGCGGACGGGGGATTCCGGCGTCCTTTCAGGACGCGAACTTGATCGGCATCGTTTGTTAGGTGAGGGTCCGGTGGTTCTCGGTGGCTGCGCCACCTTCACCACCGGCTACGTTCCGGGCTCCCTCCGGGAGCATGGGAGCATGGGAGCATGGGAGCATGGGAGCATGGGAGCTGGGAGCTGGGGGCATGGTGGCGTGGGGGAGGCGCAGGGGGAGAACGGTTTACCGCGAGAGGACGCAGGGTGCTGCAGGCGGGACGCCTGTGCTTCATGCTGCGGACGGGGGATTCCGGCGTCCTTTCAGGACGCGAACTTGATCGGCATCGTTTGTTAGGTGAGGGTCCGGTGGTTCTCGGTGGCTGCGCCACCTTCACCACCGGCTACGTTCCGGGCTCCCTCCGGGAGCTGGGGCCGGAGTGGCGGGTGCGGAATTCCGCAGAAGGGAGGCCTTTGGGAAGCCCGGGGTAGGTGAGCTTTTCGAGAGCGCCAGGGGACTGGCGCAGTCCAGGACGCTTCGCGACTGCGGTGCCGCTGCGAGCGTCGAGGCGGAAAGGTGGAGGCAGGTTCAGGGGCCGGGACTTGGCAAGTCCCGCTCCTTGGGGGGCGTGGGGAAGCTCGGGGATGAGGTCTGCGAACGATTGAAATGGGATGCTGCGCATCTGGGGGTTTAGGATGCGGACAGGAGTGTCCGCGCTCCCCTCGGGCCCTCTTGACGCCTTGACTGCCTTGACTTTTGACGTCTTGACCTCCGAACTGAGCACTGGCTCCCTCTGCTCCCCTGCTCTTTCGGGGGCCGGGGTCAGAGGACCATGGGGCGGAGGGCGGCTTCTTTTTCGAGGCAGGGGGGGAGGGTTTTGCGGAAGTCGTCGAGGCTGACGGGCTTGGTGAGGAAGGCGTTCATGCCGACTTCTTTGCACTCTTCTTTGACGCCGGTGAGGGCGTGGCCGGTCATGGCGATGATGGCGGGCTGGTTTTTGAGATGGAAGTTGCTGCGGATGGCCCGGGCGGCGTCGATGCCGCCCATGATGGGCATCTGGAGGTCCATGAAGATGAGGTCGTAATTACCGGCGCTGACCATGTCGACGGCTTCCTGGCCGTTGTTGGCGACGTCCACCTGGGCGTAGCCGAGGCGCTGGAGGAGCATGGTGGCGATCTTTTGGTTCAGGGGCTGGTCTTCGACGAGGAGGATGCGTGCGGGGTGCTGCTGGGCGAAGCTTTCGCCATGGGCGGTGGCGGCGGCGGCGATGGCGCGGTTGGTCTCTTGGGAGATTTGGGCGTCGTGGCTGGCCTGGCCGGCGCGGCTGGGGGTGGGATCTGGATGCTGGTGGAAGTAGCCGGTGAGGGAGGGCGGGGTGGGGGGGGC
>NZ_BAABIA010000024.1 GCF_039542385.1 Prosthecobacter algae
GTATCCGTCAAGCCAAGCGCCGTGGGATCATAGTCGATCAGTAAGAGGCATAGACATAGGCTATGGCTCTTATGGATGAGTCATCAGCAGCGATATTGAAACGTGATGTGGTGGGGCGTGTGGTGATGCCGAGTGCGAAGCGGGAGGCTTTGCTGGATGAATTTGAGCGCAGTTCGCTTTCGGGGGCTGAATTTGCTCGTCTGGCTGGCGTTAAATATCCGACCTTTGCTGGGTGGGTTCAGCGGCGGCGGCATGATCGATGGGAGTATGACCACAGGCAGCCGGGGGAAGCTTCTGCGGGTCTGTGCTTCCTTGAGGCGGTGGTGGGAGCAGAACGGTCACTGCCGACGGCTGAGGCGAAAGCCGATGGATTGATGGTGTATTTGCCAGCGGGGATGAAGGCCGTCGTTTGCAGCCAGGAGCAGGTGGTGTTGCTGGCGCAGTTGCTAAGAGCCCTTGACCTTGCTTCGCCATGCTGAGCTTCCCCGGCAGCCTGAAGATCTTCATCGCGCTGGAGCCCTGCGACATGCGCGCAGGCATCAACACGCTGCATGCGCTGGTGGCGGACAAGCTCAAGGAGGCGGTCAAAAGCGGAGCGCTCTTTGTCTTCACCAACAAGCGGCGCAGACTGCTGAAGATCCTGTATTTTGACGGGACTGGCTGCTGGCTGATGACCAAGCGTCTGGAGCAAGGAACGTTCTTCTGGCCGCGTGCGGCCGAGGAAGGCCAGACCCGACTGGAACTGGTGCCGGAAGCCTTTGCCATGCTCACCGACGGCATTGATATGCACGGGGCCAAGCCGCGAGGCTGGTATGAGCGCGGGAAGTAAAGCTGCAGGCACTTTTGCCTAACCCTATTATGTTGATATAAGTGTTGCTGGCCGTTGCGTTTAAATGCCCACGCCCCTGCCAATGACGTCTGCCGACCTGCTCAACGAACTGTCTCTCCACAGACAGCTTGTAGCCTCGCAGCAGGAGCGGATTGAGTCGCTCAAGCAAGAGGTCGAACAGCTCAGGCAGCACAACGAGGTGCTGCGACTCAAAGTGGATGCGATGGCCCGCAAGCTATTTGGTCGCAGCAGCGAAAAGCTCGATCCCGCACAGTTGCAGATGGTCTTCGAAGCGTTGCAAAACGGGATGCCTGAGGATGGTCCTCCAAAAAAGCCGGAAGCCTCCGTAGACGCCCTTTGCGGCTCGGAGGCCGATGAAGCGGCCAAGGGGCAAACGGCTCGCAAGAAGCGCAGCCTGGAGCAGATCCTCGCAGGCCTGCCAGTCATCGAGATCATCATCGAGCCGGAAGAGGTCAAAGCAGATCCGCAGGCCTGGACCTGCATGGGAGCCGAGGTCACCCGGCTCATTGATTACACGCCCGGCAAGTTTAGCTGTCAGAAGATCAACCGGCGCAAATATGTGCGCAAGGAGGCCCGGCACTTGCCGCCTGTCATCGCTCCTTTGCCCAGTTTGCAAGAGCGCTGCATCGCCACACCACGACTGCTGGCCCACACGCTGACGCAGCGTTTTGAGCTGCACCTGCCTTACTACCGCATCGAGCAGACCTATGGGCGTGCCGGAGTGCCGCTCACGCGCCAGACCTTGAGCAACTGGGGCGGCATGTGTGCGGATGCCTGCGGCCTGGTCATCCAGGCGATGCAAAGGGAAGTCTTTGCCGATGGGTATGTGCAGATCGACGAGACGCCGGTGAAGTATCAGGATCCAGAGCGCAAAGGCACCTGTGGCACAGGTTACCTGTGGGCAGTCCACAACCCCGTGCGCAAGCTAAGCCTGTTTGAATGGCGTACCGGACGTGGGACCGCCTGTTTGGAAAGCCTCGTGCCCGCAGACTTCACCGGGCTAATCCAGTGCGACGGCTATCAGGCTTACGAAAGCTTCATCCGCTCAGCGCGCAGGCAAGGCCAGATTCGGCTCGCCGGATGCCTGGCGCATGCGAGAAGAAAGTTCTTCGAAGCCCAGGCCGAGGGCGGAGATGCCCGCTGGGTGCTTGAGCAAACGCAGCAGCTTTACCGCATCGAGGCAAAGCTCAGGGAAGCCCGCGCCGGACCGATGGAAGTGCGGGCGGTCAGGCAAGAGCACAGCGCTCCGATCCTGGAAGGCATCCATCACAAGCTACAAAGTTTGCAACAGAGCCGCAAACATCTGCCCCGCAGCCTCACAGGCGCGGCCATCAGCTACACGCTCAATCAGTGGGACAAACTGAGCGTTTACCTGCGGGACGGTCGTGTGTGCATCGACAACAACCTGATCGAAAACGCGATCCGTCCCAGTGCCATCGGTAAGAAAAACTGGCTCTTCATGGGCGACGCCAAAAGCGGTGACCGGGCTGCCATGTTCTACACGCTGATCGGCAACTGTCATCGTGAAGGCATCAATGCCGAGGCCTACCTGACGGACCTCTTCACCCGCCTGCCCACCGAGACCAACCAGACCGTGCATCGCCTCACGCCCAAAGCCTGGGCAGCCGAACAAAGATCTCTACACCAAGCGCAGGCAAAGAACTGCGTGGCCTCACTGTAGCAGACAAACACTGTCAACCTCCAAGGGACGGGTCCTCGTTTGACGGATAC
>NZ_BAABIA010000025.1 GCF_039542385.1 Prosthecobacter algae
CGGGGTGTACCCCCCCCCGCCAGGGCGTGGGGATTGGGGGGGAGGGTTGAGACCTTTCGGGGTCGGCCACCCGCTGGCGCGGGCAGCTACGGGGGGGTAGTGGGACGCTTCGCGTCCGGTGTTTTAGGATGCGGACAAGAGTGTCCGCGCTCCTCTCGGGGGGGTTGGGGCGGACGGTGGGGGAGGGGAGTACGCAGGTTCAAAAAGGCGGGACTTGGCAAGTCTCGCTCCTTGGGGGCGTGGGGGTAGTTCGAGCGCTCGCAGCCTGCTATTCGGGAGAGTGATGGACCCACTCTTGATTCTTGCGGGGCGTTGGGGAGGCTCGAGGCTGTGAGAGCCTTTGCCCGCAGCACTTGCGGGTGTAGGCGGCTGCTTGATTTAGCTAGCCCGCCATGCGGGAGGCTTCAGAAGAAATCGGGGAAGGTCGCGGCCAGATCTTCGACCAAGACGGGGGCCGTGGCGGAGAAGGTGCCCTCGGCAAAGTTTTCGGACCCCGGTCCGCCAAACTCGCCATGAAGGCCGGTGGTTTTCACACTCACCAGCGTGATCGTCTCAATGTTTCCCGGCAGTAATTTGGGCTTGGCCGTGCCGGTGCCCATGCCTTGCATGTTGACGCCAAAGCCCAGGGTTTCACCGCCCAGGCTGAGGTTCACCGTGCCCTTGAAATTGAGTGTTCCTGTCATTGTGGCAGACTTCAGGGGGCCTTTGGGGGCGGCATAGATCGCCTTGGCATTGGTTTTCCCTGTCAGGAAACTGGTCACGATTTCCACGGACAGTACATCCGTCACCTTCACGGGGGTGTGGCCGGTCTTGTAAAGGTAGGTGTGAAAGTCTTCACGGTCAGCGGTGTTCACCAGTTTCAGCGACCAGCCTTTGATGGAGGTCTCCCCGGCTGGAAAGACACCCTTTTCCCGCAGGTCTTCCAGCAGCTCCCGCATTCCATACTTCCTCGTCGCGGCCTTGACGAATCGCTCTTCGTAACCGGTGAGGCCATTGGTCGTTGTGTAGAAATAATAGGAGGCCGGAATCCGCTTCTTGTTGCCATCGAGGATGTATTCGCCGTTCGGTCCCCTTTCGAAAGTGCCTGGCGTGGTGGAGCTCAGGGTCAGGGCCAGATTGATATTCGCCATGCAGCCCGGCTCGGCCTGCGCGAGAGATGGGAGGGCCAGGGTGACCAGCAAGAGAACCGATTTTGCGACAGCCGTAAGAGTCATGATGGGGGGGGAGCCAGACATCGCAGGCACTTCATATCGTGCATTCGCGATTCCATCCGTCAATCTTTAAACCATGATTCAAGGCCTGGATCACGCCGTTTAAAGGCTTAGACCTAACTATTTGTTATTCAAAATAACAGCGTCGTTAACATCATCGTGCATGATGCCTGTTTCAAAGGCGTGTTGTGTGCATTATACCCGGTGGATGATTTGGGGGGCGGGGATTTCTAGACAGGATTGGCATGATTTCAGGATTAACAAGATGTGTGGCAATGGGGTGGATGTGGGCGGGTGAGCTTCGGGGCCTGCCACCCGCTGGCGCGGGCAGCTACGGCGGAGGCAAGACGCTTCGCGGCTGCGGGGGCCACCCGCTGGCGCGGGCAGCTACGGGGTGTAGCTGCGCCCGCCAGGGCGTGGGGATTGGGGGGAGGGTTGAGACCTTTCGGGGCCCGCCACCCGCTGGCGCGGGCAGCTACGGGGTGTAGCTGCGCCCGCCAGGGCGTGGGGATTGGGGGCTGCGAAGGCGAGTGAACTTTCGACAAGCTCTGGGGTCGCGATGGCCAGCCCAAGGAGCGGGACTTGCCAAGTCCCGTGGTTTGGGTGTTTGGGGTGGACGCGGGTTTGGCGATGGAATGGGGGCCTTTTTGGACAGGATTCACAAGATTTCAGGATTAACAAGATGTGTGACAAAGGGGGGCGAGGGCGGGTGAGCTTTCGAAAGCGCCAGAGGACTGGCGCAGTCCAGGACACTTCGTGGCTGCGGCGAGGGCCACCCGCTGGCGCGGGCAGCTACGGGGGTGGCAAGACGCTTTGCGGCTGCGGCGAGGCCCACCCGCTGGCGCGGGCAGCTACGGGGTGTAGCTGCGCCCGCCAGGGCGTGGG
>NZ_BAABIA010000026.1 GCF_039542385.1 Prosthecobacter algae
ATGGCCTGGAGGAAGAGGGAAATGATTTTGTCCATGCCCTCCCTGGCATGTCAATCAGCGCCCCAATTTACTCCCCAAGGTGCGCGAAAAAATTCGGATCAACTGATCCTCCCAGCCACCTTGATCATAATCGAAAGCATAACGTGGAATTCTCTCCAGGCAGTCGGCGTCCAGGTAGATATCTCCAGTCTTCTGGTTGCAGTTATCCTGTAACTTGCTCACCAATGACTGAAAACCTCCCCCAGTAGGCTGGGGGTCAGCAAACAAATCCGAAACCTCATGAGGGAGAAGTGTAACATTCATCTGGCCTGCCTTTTAGCACGCCAGAATCTAAGGTCAATGCCTATTTAGGCTACGACCAACTCCGCAGCCGTCCTGTTTATCTTTGACCGCGAAGGTCTTTTTACGGGCTGAGAAATATCATCAAATCTAATAGGCTCTCCTTTGCCCTTCGATCTGGAGATATGAATGGCACCCAGTTGAAAACCGGATTGAGGGAATGAATCAGGCATTTCAACGAGGCAGATTTCCTTGATGCAAAAGCCCCGGCTGTAGATGTCACGAACACGAGCTTTCGTCCAGACATGGTTAACCGTCATGAGGAACACGATGTCATTTGCCAGATCCATGGAGTGCTGGAGGAAAGTGCGAATCTCACTCCAAGGGGGATTGGTGATGATCCAGTCCACCGGTGTTGTCCAATCAAAGAAATCCCTTCCTTCTGAAATCTCACACCAGCTTGCACCCGGCATGAAGTGTAGGAAATTGCCTTCCCCTTTACACGGCTCCAATATGCGGCCCGTAGGCTTAAAGTGCTTCACGATCCGTCCGGCCAGTTCGAGCGGAGTTTGAACCACATCATTGGAATCGTAATCTCTGTTAGGCTGGTATTTCATGGCGCAGAGCGGTACACTTTCATGTACAAAAGTACAGCGAAAGTTATGTTTTTTATTGCGGCCTGGGGAAAAAGCGCTCTTCAGAGCCCTGTGGCAGGTCAGTGATAGATGCGCAGTCCAGGTCAAGAGTTACGTGCGCAAGCAGCTCACAGTCGGCTTCAATCTCGCAAACAGGTTCAATGTGCTCTCGTGCAACGGGTATGAATACACGCGGAGCCAACCCATTAGCATCCTCTCCCCACTCAAGCACGATATTGTAAAATCCACCTGCTTCCACCGCGTCGAACACTTGATCCAAAACAAGCCCTTTCAATTTTACAGGGATGCGGCAACGCAGAACTCGGTCTTCAGGCATGCATTAAACAACGGCCTAGAGCGAGCACGTTCAAGGCGCAAATGCGGTTCGAAGGCTAAGTCGATAAAAAAGTGTGAAGATCACAAAAAAGCCCC
>NZ_BAABIA010000027.1 GCF_039542385.1 Prosthecobacter algae
TTGGACTGCACCCCAAAAGTTGACCCAGGAGTTATGAGAGTCTGAAGTGTGCGTAAGCACACCCACAGAGATCATGAAACGCAAGAGACATACCCCGGAAGAAATCATCAAGAAGCTCCGTGAGGCCGCAGGCCTCATTGCCGGAGGCAAAACCGCTGAAGAAGCCGCCCGCCAGATCGGTGTCAGCGTGCCGACTTACCATCGCTGGAAAGAGCAGCATGGAGGGGCGGAGAAGAGCACGGTCAAGCGGCTCAAGGAGCTGGAAAAGGAAAATCTGAGGCTCAAAAAGTTGGTAGCTGAACAAGCGCTTGATAACGCCATGCTCAAGGAGATCGCAGAGGGAAAATGGTAGGTCCGGCGCATAAACGTGAGGCCGTGGTGCATTTGGAAGACAAGTTCCAGGTGTCCCAGCGCCGGGCCTGCAAGAGCCTTGCGCAGCCGCGATCCACCCAGCGCTACGTCTGCCGCCAGAGCGGCAAAGACACAGTCCTGGCAGGAGAACTGCGTCAATTTTCCACGAAACATCCGCGAGCAGGCTACCGCATGGCGCACAAGCATTTGCGGAGAGAGGGCGGCAAGGCCAACCTCAAGCGCGTGCAGAGGCTTTGGAGGCAAGAAGGCCTGCGGGTGCCGCGCAAGCAGCATAAGAGGCGCCGCTTGGGCAGCACAGAGGCTGGCAGCCAGCGCCAGCGTGCCACGCGGATCAACGAGGTATGGTGCTATGACTTCGTCTTTGACCAGACCGAGGATGGCAAACGGCTCAAGTGGCTGCCCATTTGCGATGAATTTACCCGTGAAAGCATCGCCTTGGAAGTAGAGCGCCGGATGGAGGCCACCGATGTGGTGCGAGTGCTGGAAGCAGCCGTCATGGCAAGAGGCTGTGCACCGAAATACATCCGCAGTGATAATGGTCCCGAGTTCGTGGCCAGGGCAGTGCGGGAGTGGATCGAGGCCAAAGGTTTTGAGACGCTCTACATCAAGCCAGGCAGCCCATGGCAGAACGCGTATAGCGAAAGCTTCAACAGCCGGATGCGGGACGAGCTGCTCAATGTGGAAAGCTTTGGCTCGCTGCTGGAAGCGAAAGTGCTGGGCAAAGCTTGGCGCGAGAACTACAATCAGCAGCGGTTGCACTCCTCGTTAGGCTACCTGCCCCCGGCAGAGTTCGCGCAGCAATGCCTTGCGGCTTCCTGCACTACGCTCCGTCAGCCGCAAGGCATTGCTGGTCCCCGAAACGAAGATAAAAACGCTGTCTCAAACCAAAACCCAAACCCAGAAACGAAACCGCCAGCGCACCCAGGACTCTCATAAAAACTGGCTCAAACTTCGGGGGCATTCCA
>NZ_BAABIA010000028.1 GCF_039542385.1 Prosthecobacter algae
TCCTCTGGTGGGCCTGCGGTTACAGCCTCTCTTTCGGCGCAGGTGAAGGCAAAACAATGCCCTTCATCGGTGACATGACCTACAAGTTCCTGGAAGGTGTGTCCCCATACGCCTCCGGCGCTGGCTACTGGTGGATCTCTGATGCCATGTGGGCCATGTTCCAGCTCAGCTTCGCCATCATCACCCCGGCGCTGATCCTGGGTGCCATCGCCGAGCGCATGAAGTTCATCTCCGTGCTCCTCTTCGTCTTCATCTGGATGTTTGTGGTTTATTTCCCATTCGCTCACATGGTCTGGTCCACGACCGGCCTGATGTGCGGTCCTCTCAACCCGAACGCTGCCATCAAGGCGATCGACTTCGCTGGCGGCACGGTGGTGCACATGACCTCGGGCTGGAGCGCCCTGGTGCTTTGCATCATGCTGGGCAAGCGCAAAGGTTACGGCAAGGAGCAGATGGCTCCTCACAGCATGGTGCTCTGCGCCGTGGGCACTGGGATGCTCTGGGTGGGCTGGTATGGTTTCAACGCAGGCTCCGCCCTGGGTGCTGATGGCATCGCCTCCAACGCTTTCATGACCACCACGCTGGCTGCGGCCATCGCCGGTTTTGTCTGGGCGGTGCTGGAGTGGATCACCCGTGGCAAGCCTTCCGTGCTGGGCTTCTGCTCGGGCATTGTGGC